>JARGOJ010000715.1 GCA_029210225.1 Planctomycetota bacterium | reverse complement strand
GTGGAATTGAGGCATGAACAGGGCGTCCATGTTCCAGAATTCGTTCTCGACCAATGAGCCGCGCATCTCTTCGAAGCCGAGGCCGATCAACTTCATTTTGACCTTGTCGAGGAAAGCCCGGTAAGAGTTGCGCTTTCCCGCGTAAAGCTTCGGTGGCTTGGCGATGCTGTAACGTCGGAAGCTCCCGCCTTTCCAACTGCCATCTTTAATCATGGCAGAGGTCAAAGGGCCGATCTCGTCGGCGGCAACCGCGGCGCGCTCTTGGAGCTTGACTCCGAGGCCCGTCAATTTATAGCTGCGGTGCTTGGTCTCTTTGGTCTTGAAGAGGTTTTTGAGGCGCTTGTCTCCAATGAGCGCTTTCTCCTCGGCAGACAAGCTCTCAAGCGCGAGGCCGTCCGCGCCAACCTTGGCGACGAAGCTTTGGCGTTTATCCCACTCGGAAGAATCAGCGCCTTCTTTCAGGCTGGCCTGGCCCTTATCCAAGCTGAGCATGCCGCTCTTCTTCAGAGCCCCAAAGGCGGCTCCGGCGTCTCTCGCGTCCATATCATCGCGCTTTTGCAGGTCGCGAATAGGACCAGCGCCTTTCTCAGTCAGGGTCGCCCAAAGTCGCAGCTCGGGCAGCTTCTTGGCGGAGCACTCTTCGCCCTTCTCCGTCAGGCTGACGTGACTCTCAACAGTTTCTTTGCTCTGCTCAACCGCTGTTTTTAGTTTCAAACGCTCAATGGCCGACCGAGATTGAGCGATGTCGAGCTCGGCTCGCTCTGTCAAAATTGTCAGTGATAGCTCTTCACTGCTTTCTTTAAAGGCCGTCAATAACTGGGCTTCATGGGGGCTCAGCTCGACTTCGGCAACAGACTCTTCAGCCATGATCGTTTTCTTCCTTAGGCGCGGGACGGGGATTGAGACTCATTTAAACCCGGGGAACTTAATGTCCATGACGGTCACTGTCAACATTTCATGGCAGTTCTCCGACAGATTTGGACCTTTCTAAGGGATCAATCTGTTCCCCTAACTTGGTTTCTTTGTGTTTTGCGGTATGATTCGCGGGATAGAATTATGACTCAGTAGTGGGGAGAACGGAGTTTCCTGTGGGAGTTTTTGATACCAAACCTCATCGCAACGATGCCTTAAGAACCGATTTGTACCAGTTGACCATGGCCGCCGCATACTATTGCCAAGGCATGTGTCACACCTCAACCTTCGAGCTGTTCAGCCGAAAGCTCCTCCCCGACCGCGGCTACCATGTCGCAGCCGGCTTGGAGCTCGCCCTCCGATATCTCGAAGGCTTGAAGTTTTCTGCTCGGGACATCGACGCCCTTCGTCGCCATCCCAGCTTTGGCAAAGTGGACGCTGGCTTCTTCGATTACCTCGCGGATTTCCGCTTCACCGGCGATGTCTGGGCCATGCCTGAAGGCACCCCCTATTTCCCCGGGGAGCCCATCATCCGGGTCACGGCCCCCGTCATCGAAGCGCAATTGGTCGAGACCTACCTGCTCTCGCTGATGAACTTCCAAGTACTCATTGCCACCAAAGCCGCCCGAGTCGTCGAAGCGGCGCAGGGGCGAGACGTGGTCGACTTTGGAACCCGTCGCGCTCATGGACCCCAGGCCGGCGAGCTCGCCGCCCGCGCTGCCTACATCGGCGGCGTCATGGGAACCTCGAATGTCGAGGCCGGCACAGCCATGAACATCCCCGTCTACGGCACCTACGCTCACTCCTGGGTCATGGCCTTCGACAACGAAGAAGACGCCTTCCGCAAATACTATGAGGTCTTCCCAGAGAGCTCGACTCACCTCATCGACACCTACGACCCCATCCGCGGCACTGAGAAACTCGTCCGCCTTGGCATTCCCATTGGGGCCGTCCGTATCGACTCGGGGGACCTCGCTGAAAACGCCCGACAAATTCGTAAGGTCCTCGACGGCGCTGGCTACACCGACGCCAAAATCGTCGTGTCCTCCGATCTCAACGAATACAAAATTCGCGACCTCATCGCCAGCAAGGCTCCCATCGACATCTTCGGCGTCGGCACCCAGCTCGTCACTAGCTACGATGTCCCCGCCCTCGGTGGCGTCTACAAGCTCGTCGAGCAAGAAGAAGGCGGAGACATCGTCTACCGCATGAAGAGCAGCAAATCGAAGATGAGCGTCCCAGGGTCGAAACAAGTTTGGCGTTGCCGAGACAAGGCCGGGAACATCACCGAAGATGTCATCGGCCTCAGCGACGAAGCCGCCCCACAAGGCGGCGAAGGACTCCTCGAACGCGTGCTCGCCGACGGAGTTCGACTTTCTGAACCACCTTCTTTGAAAGAAAGTCGGGAGTACTTCCTTCTCCAACAACAGAGCTTGAGTCCAAGCACACGAAAGTTGACGGAACCCACCTCCATCACCACCCGTCATAGCCGTGCGCTTCTCGATCTCGTTGAAAGAGTGACCAAGAAACAAGCTCAGAGACGCTGAGTGACGAAAGAAGGAAACGATATGGCAGACTTTGCATTCGCAGATATTGATACCCAAGTCGACTTTATTGACCCCAGCGGCAAGCTCTACGCCACCGGCGCCGAAGCTATCAAAGCCAATCTGAAGGCGCTCATTTCCTTCGCTCGGTCTAATAAAGTGCCCCTCGTTTCCTCCGCTGACAGTCACCCCGAAGACGACCCCGAGTTCGCCCAATTCCCTCCTCACTGCATCGCCGGAACCCCGGGTCAAAAAAAGATCAGTGAGACCACAACCGGGGACGAGATCTTCGTGAAGCAAGCCGCTGCTGACTTCCCCGACCCAAAAACCCACCACTTGGTGATTGAGAAGCAAGACTTCCCCGTCTTTACAAACCCCGTCGCAGAAAAAGTCTTCGCCGCCACAGGCTGCAAAGAAGTGTATGTGTTCGGGGTGGTCACAGAAGTCTGTGTGCGCGCCGCGGCGCTTGGCTTGGTCGAACGGGATTACTCCGTGAAGCTGGTCACCGACGCGATCTGGCCTATCACAAAAGAGGGCGGGGACAAGGCCCTCGAAGAAATGAAACAGGCTGGGGTTACCTTTGTGACCACCGAGCAAGTTCTTAACGCCAAGACGGTCTCTGCCTGATAAAAAACAGCTCTGAAAATGACGAAAGGACCAGCGCTCAGTTGGTCCTTTCTTAATTCTGGAATTCAAAAAACGGCTTGGAGAAATTAAGTGAGCGGGAAGAAAACCCTCGCCATTGTTGGTGGCATCATATCCCTGACAGTGGCCGTTGGAATTGGCTACGTCACTGTCTTTCAGTTGAAGAGAGACCCAAACCAAATCAAAGTGGGGGCCGCTGCCCCAAAGGTCTCCTTCCTAAACCTTGAAGGGAAGAAGGTCGAGCTTGCCCCGATTCTGAAAACGAAGGCGGCTATCTTGGTTTTCTACCGAGGCGCCTTCTGAGCCTTTTGTCAGAAGCAGCTGGTTCGGCTGCAAAAGAATAAGGCCAAGTTCGAAGAAGCGGGAGGGGCGTTGATGGCTGTCACCACCGAAGGCATTGGCGGAGTCAAGCAAATGTATGACTTGCTCGCTGAAGGGAAGACTCCCATTGATTTCCCTATCCTCTCCGACAACGGGGGGACACATACGAAGGCTTTCGGAGTTTACGATGCCAAGAACAGCGTGGCCTTGCCGGCGATTGTCATTATCGATAAGAACGGCAACGTTGCGTGGACTTATGTCGCCGACGACATCACGGATCGGCCGGAAGAGCCGCTTATCTTAGAACAACTGAAAAAATTGAAGAGCAGCGAGCACTAACTTTCCTCTAGAGCCTATTTCTGCTCTATTAATCAAGTCGATCACCGCAATAGGGAAGACTCATAGGGTCTTCCTAAAACGCGGCTAGAACTTTCCTTGTTTGAAATTCAGGAGCGTCGAATGCAGTTAGATCACATTGACATCGTGACCGATAAAACCCTCAAGTCCACCTGTCACGAAGGCCTCCTGAGAGTCCGCAGACTCATTCTTCAAAACACCTACGACGACGGAACTCAATCTCAACCGTACAACTGCGATATCGTCGAACGCCGCCAGATCGATGCTGTCTCCATTGCTCTCTACGACGACGTCATGGTGGACGGTAAGAAGCGCATCAAGGTCTTACTACGAAAAGGCATTCGTGCGCCGGTCTATCTACGCAAGGATCAAGAGGACAAGAAGCGTCCTGAGCCGCTGTATTCCACAATCTACGAGTTAGTGGCGGGGGTCCTGGAGGACGATGATCTAGGTTATGAAGGCGTCGATCATAGGGCCGCCGAGGAAGCACGGGAAGAGGCTGGGCTGAGCGTTGACAACAGTGACATTGGAAGCCTGGGCGCTTCATTCTTTCCAAGCCCGGGAATCACACCAGAGAAGGTCTACCTGGCGGCGTGCAAGGGGGACTTGGAGGATCGCGGGGAGGCCGAAGGAGATGGCTCGGTCATGGAAGAGGGCGCGACTGTTGAGATTCTTGACTTACGGGACGCGATCGCTATGTGCCGCAACGGCAAGATTCAAGACGCAAAGACTGAAATTGGATTGATTAGACTGGCGGATTACCTGGGTTACATTCCTCAACTGGATTGCTTTGTTGATGAGTTACCAGAAGGCTTGCGAGGGAAATACAGCGATTTAAGCGTTCGTGAAACAGGTTACTGTTGATTGGTGATTGGTGATTGCGGAAAGATCTTCGTCTCTTTGAAGTCTCGTTAGATAGTTTGAGAGCAGCAACAAAGGGACAGGGTCATGCTTCACAATGGATCGTGGTTGAACCTTGGCGGTTATCGAGTCAACGCATACAGCGTCGGCTCCCGAGTGTCGTGGTTGGCGTTTCCTCCCTTTAACTCGATCTTCGATATTGGATGGTGCGTCGAGCCGATGCGCCATGTCTCTCGTGTCTTTATCTCCCATCTTCACATCGATCACGCGCTGGGTTTGTCGACCTGGCTTTGCTGGCGCCACGCCTTTTTAGAAGAGGCCGGGGCGCCCCAGGTTTATGTCCCGAAGGCCATGCTTGAAGAAGCTCGCGACTTTATTGAGGCGCAGCGCCGGGCTCAGCGATT
>JARGOJ010000714.1 GCA_029210225.1 Planctomycetota bacterium | reverse complement strand
GCAAGGACTATTCGAGGGTCCTCTTTAATCTTTGAGTTCGTCGTTTGAGTCGCGAACTGTCCTTACTGTCCCGAGGCGCATACATCAGTCATCGTTATCGTCAGCTTGCCATCGCGGCGCTGCTGCTTCGTAAGAAGATTCCAGGAGCGTGTCACCCTCCCCTCCAGCTTCAACGACTCCAAACGCCCGCTTTCATTGTCAACAATCGCTTTCCCAATCAACCCCACCGTCGTCATTGCATCGCTCTCTTTGACTTGAGATCCGTTGAGAATCACATCAAAACATGATTTCCATTGTCCTCGAAACTTTCTTTGTTGGGTCAGGGTCCAACCAATACAGTCGATCTTCACCCTGATCTTCTGAAGATAATCCAACGTGAGAAGTCTATTCGCGACAGACTCGGGAAAACAAAACGCTTGGTCTTTCTCGTGCCAGATAGTCGAGAGGAAAGTGTCCTCGTTTTGGCCCCTGATCAAGTTCACTATTTTTTGCCGATCCATCTTCCTGACATTTTTCTCCAACACAGTTGATTTGTCAGCCCTCAACGTCAATCGCCGTTTAAATAGGTGATATCCAAATACCGCACGAACAAAGTTCATGCTGCGCCGTGAAATGATCTTCCCGCGACCGTTAGGTTGAAACAGAGAGCTTCGGTTAGCTATCACAAGCGATACATTCGTGGGCGCTCGCGAGGGGGAGAGTGTGATGGTCTTGGTGAGCGATTCGGTGTCGTAATAGCCGGTGACGAATCCCTTTCCTAGATCTGCATGTCGATAAGCTCGAAAATGACTGCTCTCTGTATAGACTCTCGTTATGACTTTATTCCCGTCCGCTAGAATCGGGCTAGGAAGCAGTAGGAACAATGTTCCCAGCGCCATAGATAAGTTGTTCATCACTCTCACTCAATCCTTAGCATGCAACCCACTTTCATTATTGGTCACGCACGATGTCTCTTTTTCGTTCCAAGGTCCCTCGAATTCACGAAAAAAGCGCCCAGATCACGAAGACCCACGGCGCTATCATCAAAGAATCTAGAAAAGACGGACTAGTTCCTGCCCTCTTTGCTCGGTTTAGAAGTGGCTTGGCCTGACATGCTATAGACATTGGAAACCTTGGTCTTCAGCGTTCCCACGCCTTTCATTTCACGGGTCGAGTCTTTCGCCGAGATAGCGACCGGACCATTGAGGTCTACGAGACGAGGCAAGCTGTCGTCGATGCCCACTTCAATCGGGCCTTTCAATTCGTAACCCATGACCATCGTGCCTTCGCTTCCCGAAAACTTGGCGTGGACTTCAAAAACTGCGACTTTCACTGAATCCACCGTTTTCGTCCCCGTCAGTTTCAATTCGAAGGACTTTAGTTTAAATGGGCTCCGGTCCTCATCCGCGATGAACGCACGGGCGGCCTCTAGTTTGACCGGGACGGATTCGCCGACCTTCATGGTGCTCCCCGGGAGCATCTTCAGGAATTTATTAGTAGGCGCTCCTAAAGACGAGCCATAATCTTTCTCGATCGCCGCCGCCAGGTTCTCAGGGACAGCCTTATCCCCCTCGGTGACAGTGACTTTATCCCCCTTCTGCTCTAGGACGAAGCTTTTGCCAGTATGGGGACTCTTACGGAGCACAGGCTTCCCCATACCCGCCTTCGACTCTTTCTTGATGACCTCGACCTTGACCTTCGTCACCTTGTCGCCGTCCACAGCGAGGACCGTCAACTTCGTCACAAAGTCCTTGAAGTTGGTCTGCTGGACCTCCCTTACGACCTTTCCTCCAGAGCTTATCGTTAGTTTGTTCGACATGAGAAAGGACTCTGAGCGCAAGTCCGTCCAACCGACGCTGGCCTTCTTCTGCTTCAAAGTGACCTCTTCGGCGCTTAGCAGTGACTGTGTTGAGAGAAGAAGCAACGAGAGAAGGCCAAGTGTTTTCAATGTTTTCATAGTCATTTTTTTCCCCAAAGTTTCGCTAGATGAGAGTGACCAGTCTTATACAGGACTTTGCCGAGCTTAAGATTTACTTGCCGCCACTCGTTGGCTTGCTCGCAGCGCCGGCTTTCGAATAAGTGACTTTATTCTTCATGTGCATTTCTCCTTTCCCGCTCATCACCATTCCTTGATTTTTGCCGCTCATCTCCATAGGGCCTTTGATGTCGATGAGGTGAGAAAAGCAAGTGTTCACACCAACGAGCGCCGTTCCGCTCAAGTCTGTGGCCAACTTCATTCCTTTGGCAAAATTATCGACGAACTTTAAGTGCATTTCGAAAACGCCGACTGTCTCTCCATTGATTTTCTTAGTTCCGGTCAATTTCAATGTAAAGAGCTCCACGGTGAGCGTGACTTTTTTTGCATCATCTCTGAAGAACTTATTGGCCTTCTCTTTTTCGACAGTAATTGTCTCACCAATTTTTATCGCACGATCAGGGAGCACGTCGGCGAACTTATTCCGGAATTCGCCGAGGAACTTGGAGTGACTCTGTGTCACGCGACGCTCGTCGTCCTCGGCCGGCTTTTTACCGTTCTCTTCAACGACAAGAACCTTGTCGCCTTTGTCTTCTAGAATGAAGGATTTCCCAACGAGCCCGCTCTTCGACGTCTTTGGGCCTCGCCCCGCATCTTCAGTCGCTTCACCCTTTATATAGTCGACTTTAATCTTGGCGATTTTCTTTCCAGCGCGAGAGAGAATCGTGATCTTTTCTGTCTTAGAGGCGTGCTGTTTCTGGTCGACTTCTTGAACGACTTTGCCATTCATCGTCACTGAAATTTTATTAGTCAGCGTCATGTCTTCGCTCACCTCGCGAGCGTCACCAACTCCAGGAATGGCTCTTTTAAACGTCACTTCTTGAGCGTTCGCCACTGAGTTCAATGAAAGAGCCGCCAGGATAGCTGCTCCGAAAGTGATCATTCTATTCATGACTATCTCCAATTTGCCTTGTTTCTATGGGTATTCCAGCGTCTAAGACGAAGGTCAGGTCGGAATCGTTCATTATTGGCCCGTGTACACTAAACAACCCAAGGAAACGAAGGCCTTGGGCTGAATAGAGAGGCAATATTGAATTAAGCGAGGAGCTTAGTTACCGCCAGTTGTTGGCTTGCTTGTCGCGGCGCCAGCTTTGCCGTAAGTAGAGTGAAACTTCATTTTCATTTCGCCGTCACCCTTAATGTCCATACCTTGATTCTTTCCGACCACAGTCATTGGGCCTTTAAGATCGAGAAGGTGTGGATAGCTTGAGTCGACGCTGACATGGGCTGTGCCCTTCATGTCCATGACGATTTTCATTCCAGGATTGGGCTCACCAGAAAACTTGACATGCATTTCAAAGACAGCAACTGTAACACCGTTGATTTTCTTAGTTCCGGTCAATTTCAAAGTGAAGACTTCAACCTGCATTGGGTCTTTGTCATCTCCGTCTTTGAAGAACTTATTGGCTTTCTTCTTGTCGACAGTAATGGTATCGCCCACTTTGACGGCGCCATCTGGGAGAACCTCGGCAAATTTATTGTCGAAGTCGCCGAGTGATTTCGCAAAGTCACCTTTGACTTCTTTGGCGACTGTGTCATCAACCTTTTTACCGGCTTCGTCAGTGACAACAACATCGTCACCTTTTTGCTCAAGCACAAAGGTCTTACCGACGAGGTCACTCTTTTTAGACTGAGGTCCCTGGCCGACATCCTGCTTGGCTTCTTTTTTCTTTAGGTGAACTTTAATCTTAGAGATTTTCTCACCGTCTCTCGCGAGGACAGTCACAGTGTGTGATTTAGTTTCGCTTGTCTTCTGTTCTACTTTTTGAACAACTTGGCCGTTCATTGTGATGGCCATTTTGTTGGTCATGGCTGTTTCTTCGGTCGATGAACGAGATTCGCCAACGCCGGGAACGCCTTTTTTGAACGTCACTTCTTGAGCGTTCGCCACTGAGTTCAATGAAAGAGCCGCCAGGATAGCTGCTCCGAAAGTGATCATTCTTTTCATGACTGTCTCCAATTACATTTTTAAGAAAGAGGTTTTGATTTATTAGAGGGGCTCTCATCATTGAACAAGAGCCAACTTTGAAACGAGCCTTGTTCTTCAATGTAGAACAAGCCGTCATTGTGTTATGTCAATTGCCAGTAGTCGGCTTGCTGGCCGTCGCCGCAGACTTATAGCTGCCTGTCTTTTTTAATTTATTCTCGCCAACACCTTTAATATCCATGCCTTGCTGACTTCCCTGGATACTCATTTTCCCCTTGAGGTCCATAAGGTAAGGATAACAGTCATGAATGCCAATATGAAGCGGTCCAGTCATCTCAACAGCGATCTTGGCTCCAGGAGCCGGTGCGCCAGAGAATTTCACGGTCATCTCAAAGACAGCAATATCAACACCGTTGATATTTTTAGTGCCTTTAAGAGTCAGAGTGAAGTCATCGACTTTTAATGGGTTCTTCTCTTTTTTTGAATTGAAGAATGATTGCGCGACTTTCTCCGAAACCTTAAGTGTCTCTCCAACTTTGACGCTCTTGTCTGGGATGATCTTGGTGAACTCATTCTTGAAATCACCAAGCTCGTCGGAGTATTCGATCACGGCGACCTTAGCTAGATCGTCGCCGAGCTTCTTACCCGCCTCGTCGGTCACGACGATGTCGTCACCTGTTTTCTCGATCAAGAAGGTCTTCCCGACAAGCGGGTTCTTCTTCGATTGAGCACCCATACCAACGTCTTGCTTGACTTCGTTCTTCGCAACATGGACTTTGATCTTCGTGATTTTGCCAGCATCCAACGCGAGCACTGTAATGGTATCGACCTTGCTCTCTTCCGCAGTCTGCTTCATTTTTTGAAGCAACTTGCCGTTCTGAGAAACTTCAATGTTGTTGGTCGAGGTTGAATGCTCCGTTGTTTGTTGGGAATCACCAACCGCCGGCGTCTTCTTTTTGAAAGAGATCTCTTGAGCAGAAGAGAGCCCGGGTAGGGCGAGAGTGGCAACGAGGGCTGCGCAAAGGGTTATCCCTTTATTCATAAGATCGGCTCCAAATGGTATCTGCAAAAACGTAGAGCCGCATTGTTCAGCTCTCCAATTTGAACG
>JARGOJ010000713.1:712-5058 GCA_029210225.1 Planctomycetota bacterium | reverse complement strand
CTTTATCCCGTGCCATACAACGAGGAGAGCCTCGGTTGGATGGTCGAGCGCATTAAAGTTGTCCAAGACTTCTTGGAGCGTCCGCTTATCCTCGAAAATCCCTCGACCTATCTCACCTTCAAGTCGACGACAATGACTGAAGGCGAGTTTATGCGTCGTATGGCTGAGGAGAGCGACTGCGGAATCTTGCTCGACGTCAACAATATCTATGTCAGCAGCCGCAATCATGACGACTTTGATCCTTGGGCTTACCTCGAAGAGATTCCCTACGATCGAGTCACCCAAATTCACCTTGCAGGGCACACCGATAAGGGTACGCACTGCATCGATACCCATGACAATCACGTCGTTGACTTCGTCTGGGAGCTTTACGAGAACGTCCAACAACGGACCGGCGGAATATCAACTCTCCTTGAGTGGGACGACAACATTCCGGAGTTCCCAAAGGTTCAAGAAGAGCTCTTTAAAGCGAAACAATACCGTCCCCACAAACACGAACATAGCGAGGCCTGCAGCCACCATGAACATGAAAGCGCCGCCCACGCTTAAGAAGATGGAAAATTGGTTGCTGGAGATTATCCGGCACCCAAACATCATTGCTTTAGCGATTGACTCCGATGAAGTCACTCCTCACCGACCCGACGGCGTTCAGTCGGTTGACGACGCCATTGGGAGGTCCAAATACCTCACCGCCGAGCAACGCCTTGGTGTTTACGCCAATATGTATTTCTGGCGATTGATCGACATCCTCGCCGATCACTTTGAAGTGATTCAGGGCACCATGGGCCACGATATGTTCTTTAACGTGGCTCGCTCTTACCTGATCGCCCATCCCTCAAGCCGTCCGACCCTCTACGACCTTGGCTCAAAGTTCGTCACTTACCTTGAGAGCCAGGACGATTTTGAGATCCCCAATCAAGAATTTTGCGTCGAATTGGCGCGCCTTGAAGACACGATTGAGCAAATCTTTCACGCCGATCAATCAACAACACTCGTTGTTGAAGAATTAGTCAAAATTCCCACTGAATCATGGGGAAATGCTTGCTTTGAGTGCGTTGCGGCTCTTCAACTTCACGCTTTTGAGTATCCCGTCAATCGCTATTGGCAGTCCTATCAAAACACTGAAGAAGATGAGAAGCCTGAGGTCCCAGGCAAGGGTTCTTCTTGGGTTGCGGTCGTTCGACGGGATTATGTCGTCTGGCGATACAACCTCGATGAAGCTCAATACACCTTGCTCAAAGCCTTCCAAAGCGGAAAGTCACTGAATGACGCGATATTTGAGTGTGCAAATTTGCCGGGAATTGATCTTGGTGAGCTGACTCAATCGCTGACCGCGTGGTTTCAAGAATGGACTGCAGACGGCTTCTTCTCAACGATTCGAGTCGATGAAGACGCTGAGTCTGAGGACAAAGACTAAAATTTTTCCCTAAGAACTTTTTCAATTTTTTTGCGAGAGAGTATCAAGGGATTTCCATATTGGTTTCTTCGTGGCATGATTGGTCCTTCGTAATTTTGCGAAAGATCAAAAGGCCTGATCACAAATTATTCAACTCCAGGAGAGTTCTCAAATGGCAGATATGCAAAGACGTGATTTCAACAAACTAGTTCTATCAGCAGTCGGCGGAATCATGGCTGGCGCCATCACCGGATGTAAGAAAAAAGACGCTGCAAAAGACGGCAAAAAAGACGCTGGCAAAAAAGACGCTGGTAAAAAAGACGCGACTAAAGATGTCGGCAACAAGCCACACGCTTGTAAAGGCATGAATGAGTGTAAAGGCAAAGGCGCCTGTAAAACTGGCGACGCTAAGTGCGCCGGCAAGAACTCATGTAAAGGAAAAGGCGGCTGCGCCTCTAAAGAAGCCCATCACGCTTGTAAAGGTAAGAACAAGTGCAAGGGACTCGGTGGCTGCAAGACAGACAAGAACGCTTGCGCTGGCAAGAACGCCTGTGAAGCAAAGGGTGGCTGTAAGGTTCCTCACGCAGGTTGAACCCCGCACGCTCCACTATCAAAAAAAGCCTCGATTGCATTTCGCAATCGAGGCTTTTTTACATTTGTATTTTAGTCGCTTAGTGCAAACTCCTTAGAGGACACCAAGCTTCGTGAGGATAGCCTTCACTTGCTCTCGTGTCTCATCGGTCGGGGGCACCATAGGCAGACGGTAGTCTTCCTTCAATTGACCGTTTAAGGCCATCGCGGCTTTGATTGGAATCGGGTTTGTCTCAATGAACATACCCTTCATCAAAGGAAAGAGGCGGTCATGACAGGCTGTTGCTCCTGCTAAATCGCCGGCTTTGAACTTCCCAAGCATCTCAAGCATCATCTTCGGGACAATGTTCCCCGCTACTGAAATGACACCGGCTGCTCCCACTGACATCATTGGTAGGGTCAAGGCATCGTCGCCTGAGAAGACGTCGAGCTTGTCTGTGAGTGATCGCATCTCAGAAACACGATCGACCATTCCAGTGGCTTCCTTGAAGGCCACAATGTTAGAAAAGTCTTCCGCGAGCTGGGCCGCAGTCTTTGGCAAGAGGTCGACGCAAGTTCGCCCTGGGACGTTGTAAAGGCAAATGGGGAAGTCGGGAACGGCCTTGGCTACAGCCTCAAAGTGTTTGTAGAGTCCACCTTGAGTTGGTTTGTTGTAGTAAGGAGTGATGACAAGAGCGCCATCGGCCCCCGCTGCCTTCGCGTGTATCGTGAGGCTCACAGCTTCGCGAGTTGAGTTCGACCCAGTTCCAGCCATGATCTGCAAACGACCTGCTGCGGCCTTAATGACGGTCTCGACGACCGCTTGATGTTCACTGTGGCTAAAGGTCGCCGATTCCCCAGTTGTCCCACAAGGAACTAAACCGGTGGTGCCCGACTCGACGTGGAACTCGACTAACTTCTTCAACCCGTCGTGGTCGATCTCCCCGTCAGTCATGGGGGTCACTAAGGCCACCCACAATCCCGGAGCAAAACGCCCATTACTCATCCTAGTCTCCTCGTCCATCCATGACATTTCTTTGGTTCGCTCTTTTAGCGATCCCAGTCTTCTTCTAATCCACCGCCAACACGGTGAGTGATCGAACGGGCGCCTGTCGCTGGCGCATAGACCATTTCTTCCCAGTGGAGGAACTCTGGCCAACCCTGCCCCGTCACACGGCATTGCAACCACTTAAGCAGCAGCGCGTCGTTGAGTTGGGAGCGGCGGGTCATAGTTGGGCGCACACGGCGCTTGCGATGTCTGGAGCGTCTTTGTCGAGTGCCTTTTTGACCGAAGTGCAAGGCCAACAGACGCTTGGTCTGATCGCGATCTCTTCGAGACAGACAATTGCGATCGACCATTGGGCGAATGGTCTGATCCACTTTCCCGAGCAGGTCTTTCTGGCTGCAATCTTCGAGGAGCGCGGCAAAGAGGACGGAGAGGACAAAAGCTGTGGAGACTGGAACTCCTATGTCGTAGAGCCAGTCTAGGCCAGTCAGATATCTCATGACGTGATCGCCACGGGAGACAATGGGCTGATAGGCGTCTTCTTTTCTCAGGGCTTCCACAAGCTGGCGAGCCCGACCACTTTCAAGGTTGTCGATGACGAAGTCGCTGATGCGCTTCTCGACGAGCTTGTTGTGGTGAAGCAGCATAATGATCGAGCGAGCTTTGGCCCGCTCAATAGTGAGGCCTAAGTCGTCGTCCTTCTCTTCGAGGAAAGCATCCCGTTGAAAGGCCGAGGCCTCAAAAACGTCGTCTTGGATGTCTTGCTCCGGGCTGTAATACCACTCGTTCGATCCCTCAATCGGGCGACGATTCCAGCTGACCTGGACCATGGCGTCGATCATAAAGGGCGAGGGTTCCCAGTTCTTTCCGACGTTCGTTTTCATCTCTGGCTCGACATCGTCGGTCACGGTGTGAACCATAGGAACGTCGTGAGGATCGTCTTCAGCGCCCTCGTCGTATGGCACTTCCTCGACAACAGGAAGCACAGGCTCCTCGACATCATCACCGATCCACTTAGAGATCTCTGGGAGCAAATGATCGAGGACCTTGTATTCGTGAAGGGCGCGGATTGTTGGCGCGGCGTGTCCACCACCGAGAATCTTCAAGATCTCTTCGAACAAGCGTCGCTGGGAGCAAAGGCTGAGCTTGTCGGCGTGGCGAACGATGGCTTCAAGGGTCTCTGGCTCAATTGTGAAGTTGAGCTTGGCGGCGAAGCGCACGGCGCGGATGGACCGAACAGGATCTTCAGCGATGGACTCGTTGGCGTCTCGGATAGAGCGGATAACGCGCTTCTCAATGTCTTTCAGGCCGCCGACGTAGTCGATGATTGTGCGGTTGTCGGGGTCGTAAAACAATGCGTTGAGACCAAAGTCA
>JARGOJ010000713.1:403-702 GCA_029210225.1 Planctomycetota bacterium | reverse complement strand
GACGCCGAGCATCTCTTGAGGGCTCCCCGTATAGGCTTGGGTCGGCATCGTCGGCGCGTTGGGCTTGACGGTCGTTTTTCCGGGACGAACGACGCCTCAGGCTGCGACCGGGAGAGCGCCCATTTGAAGAGGCTTTTGATCCCTTGGAGGAAAGCTTCTTCGCGGTCTCTTTTGTGCTGATACGTTCGGAAATGCTTGAGTCGTCGTCAGAGTCGTCGTCAGAATCGTCGTCAGAATCGTCGTCAGAGTCGTCGTCCCATTCGGCTTCAGAGTCATCGTCAGAATTGTCTGAGTTGACA
>JARGOJ010000713.1:0-376 GCA_029210225.1 Planctomycetota bacterium | reverse complement strand
GTTTTCGGTCTCCTCGGTGTTTTCTTCGCTGTCTTCATCTTTGACTTTAGGGAAGAAGCCGGGAGTGGAGTCGTTGCGAAAGGTCGAAACTTCGATGACCTTCGCCGAAAAGAGGACGTGAACAAGACGAAAGCGGCGCCCGACGATTCGGCTATTCGAAAATAACTTGTGAACTTGGGCGGGGGTGGCCGAGGTGATGACGTCGAAATCTTTCGGTTCTTTATCGAGAAGTAAGTCTCGAACGCAGCCCCCAACAAGATAGGCCAGGAATCCGTGGCGTCTCAGACGGCGAATAATTCGCGCCGCATCTTTGTCGATGAGTTTGGGGTTGATCGTCTCCGAGATAACTATTTGAGGGTCTGAATCGGTATCCAGC
>JARGOJ010000712.1 GCA_029210225.1 Planctomycetota bacterium | reverse complement strand
GAGCAGATCGATGGCGTTGATATGGATGAGCGGTCCGATGTCTTTGCGTTGGGTTTGATTTTGGTGGAGGTTCTCACGGGGAAGCGGGCTGTTTCAGGAGACACGACTATCGATCGGGTGGCGATCACGGCTTCAGGATCAGCGATGAGCCCCAGGGATATAGATTCGTCTCTCTCCAAAGAGCTTGATTGGATTGCTAAAGAGGCCATGGAGGTCGAACGAGAGTTAAGAACTCAGAAAGCTGAAGAGCTGGTCGCTCAATTACGAGCCTATTTTAATGGGGACGAGGTTCCAGGTTATTCTTATTCGTTGATTGAGAGAGCTCGAAGAGTGATCAAGCGACGTCCGGGCTTGATTGTCGGGGCGACTGTGGGAGCCTTGTTGCTGGCGTTGATAGGGAACTTGTGGTTAACATTGGAGTTGGAGGGACAAAAGCGGCGTGAGGCTGAGAAGAATGTTGATGTCGCGACGAAGAAGCTTGGAGTGGCGGAGGACGACGCTGAGCAAGCCAAAGCAGTCTTAGCGCTATTCAATGAAGCTCGCAATTTAGTGGAGCGTGGGGCGCCGAAAGCGAAGTTGGAAGAGAAGATCAGTGAAGCCTTGAATCGCGGAGGTCGGACTGAGAATCAATTGTTGACTGCGGCGCGAATTTACTCCGACGCGAACTTTGATGAGTCCAATAAGGAATTGCTCGAAGAAGCGGTCAGGCTTTATCCTCCATGTTATGAGGGCTTGTTTGCTCTTCATACTCTCGAGTTAAAGTTGTCGAACCGTGGATTCCATGGCACTCTCTATTTAGATAAATTGCTCGCTGAGTCAAAGAAGCGAGGGCAAGAAAATGAATTCACGCTCTTCGCCGATGCGGCTCAATTAAGTTTGTCTAAGCGCTTTGATGAATCCATCGCGATCTATTCGAGGATTGAGAAGTATTCAACGAGCTTCGCTCTTATGTATAACAATAGGGGGATTGCTTGGAAGGAGAAAGGGGACTTTGACAAAGCTCTCGCCGATTACAACAGAGCCATAGAAATAGACCCCCGGATAGATTTGCCTTACTATAATCGTGGATTCATTTGGCAGATGAAAGGAGAATGGGATAAGGCGCTTGCCGACTACAACAGAGCCATTGAAATCAATCCCCGGTCTTCGGGAACCGTGACGAATCGTGGGTTCATTTGGCAGAAAAAGGGAAGCTTTGATAAAGCGCTGGCCGACTACAATAGAGCCATTAAAATAGATCCACGGGAGTCCGTTGCTTACTATAACCGGGGTGTTCTTTCGCAGGCGAAGGGCCTCCTTGACAAAGCTCTCGTCGACTACAATAAAGCGATTGAATTGGATCCGCGATCTGAGACCGCCTATACAAGTCGTGGGCGTCTATGGAGGCTAAGGGGTCAACTTGATAAGGCCTTGGCCGATTTTAACCAGGCCCTCGAAATCAATCCTCAAAACGCCTCGGCCCTGGGAAGACGCGGAGTCGTCTGGAAGTCGAAAGGTCAGGTTGATAAAGCTCTCGCCGATTACAACAAAGCTATTGAGTTCGATTCGCAAGCCGACGGTCCCTTCAATAACCGAGGTCTACTTTGGAAGGAGAGAGGGGACTTTGATAAAGCGCTCGCAGATTTCAATAAATCCATCGAGCTGAACCCTCGATCGTCTATTACGTTCACAAATCGAGGACATACATGGGAGAAGAAAGGCCAGTTCGACAAGGCACATGCTGACTATAACAAAGCGATCGAATTAGATCCTCGAGATGCATTAGCGCTGTTTAGTCGGGGGCTTGTCTTGGGGAGAAAAGGTCAAAATAGTCAAGCGGTTGCTGATCTGACCAGGGCTATTGAGGCCAGATATAAAGACCCAGTGGTCTACTATGTTCGGGGCTTTCTCTATTTAGCGCTTAAGAAAGCAAAAGCAGCCGCTGTCGATCTGGAAACCTTTCTGCGCTTGGCCCCTAATCATCCTCAGGCAGCAACCGCTCGCAGGCTCCTCGCTCAGGCCAGTGCGACCCAAGAAAAGTGATTTGCCAAACTAAGGAGCCGAGTTAAACTGAAGATCGGAGGATATTTAGGACTTTATGGAGAGCGCCAACCAAGCCCAAAATTCAGAGCTACCTGCGCAGCTACGGCTGCCTGTGAAAGTCTGCGAATCCGAGTTTCAACAGCTCTTTCAAAGCGCTCCTCTGCTCTCGCTCCACGCCCGCTTTGCCTTCGAGACCTTGGGGAAGATCGGCGAAGGAGGTATGGGCTCGGTCTATCAGGTTAAAGATCACAGAATCAATCGCATCGCGGCGCTGAAATTACTGAGCGATAAGAACGCCACGGAGCATGCTCGGCTGCGGTTCTTTAGAGAGGCGGTGATCACCGCTGGGCTCGATCATCCGGGGATTCCTCCGGTCTATGAGACGGGCCTGACCGCCGACGGTGATCTCTACATGCTCATGCGAATGATTCGGGGCCGGACTCTGGGAGAGGTCGTTAAAGAATGCCATGATCTTGGAAAGTTAGAGCGGCGGGATTTAGTCGAGATCATGGTTAAAGTGACGGAGGCGCTGGCTTACGCACACTCTCAGGGGATTGTTCATAGGGACCTCAAGCCGGACAATATCATGGTTGGTGAATTTGGTGAGGTCTTGGTTATTGATTGGGGCATTGCCAAGGACCTCAATGTGATAGAGACGGAGCAGACTGACAAGATCTTGGAGTGTGTGCTCTCTAAGAGCGATCTGGATCAAGCGGGAGTCACGGTTTCAGGGACGATGGTGGGGACGCCGGGTTACATGGCGCCGGAGCAGATCGATGGCGTTGATATTGATGAGCGGTCCGATGTCTTTGCGTTGGGTTTAATTTTAGTGGAGGTTCTCACTGGGAAGCGGGCTGTTTCAGGAGACACGACCATCGATCGAGTGGCGGCGACGGCTTCGGGGTCGGCGTTGAGCCCGAGGGATATAGATTCGTCCCTGTCCAAAGAGATTGATTGGATTGCCAGAGAGGCCATGGAGATCGAGGCTGAATTAAGAACTCAGAGTGCTGAGGACTTTGTTTCTCAGTTGCGGGCTTATCTCAACGGAGAAGAGATTCCAGGCTATTCCTATTCATTGATCGAGAGAATTCAAAGGACAATCAAGCGGCGTCCGGGCGCGATTGTTGCGAGCGCACTGGGAGCGCTGTTATTAGCGTTGATTGGGAACCTTTGGTTGACATTGGAGTTGGAGGGGCAAAAGCGGCAGGAGGCTGAGAAGAATGTTGATGTCGCGACGAAGAAGCTTGGAGTGGCGGAGGATGACGCGGAGAAAGCGAAAGCGGTCTTGGCTCTATTCAATGAGGCGCGCAATTTAGTGGAGCGTGGGGCCCCTGAAGCCAAGTTGAAAGAGAAGATCAATGAAGCTTTGGAGCGAGGAGGGCGTACGGAGGATCAATTGTTGACGGCGGCGCGAATATATTCCGAGGCAAACATTGACCGGCCCAGTAAGGAACTACTTGAGGAGGCCGTAAGGGTTTATCCACCGTGTTATGCGGGTTTGTTTTCTCTTCATCTTTGTGAATTAAGATCCTCCAATCGTGAATTCTACTTTACTTCTTATTTAAGACGATTGGTTGCTGAGTCAAAGAAAAGGAAGGAGGAAAATGAATACACGCTCTTCGCGGATGCCTGTCAAATTGGTTTGTCAGGACGTCTCGATGAATCAATAGAGGTCTATTCGAAGATTGAAGAATATTCGATGACTTTTGCTTTTATGAATTTTAACAGAGGACTTGCTTGGAAGAAGAAAGGGGACTTTGACAAAGCGTTTGCCGATTACAACAGAGCTATTGAAATAAATCCGCGATTCGTAGCCGCATACACAAATCGTGGGTTCCTCTGGAAGGAGAGGGGGGAGCTTGATAAGGCACTTGCCGATTACAACCGAGCTATTGAAATAAATCCTCGATTCGCAGCTGCATTCGGTAACCGCGGAGTCATTTGGAAGGAGAGGGGAGAGCTTGGTAAGGCGCTTGCCGATTACGACCGAGCTATTGAACTAAATCCCCGAGAGGCAGCTGCATTCGGTAACCGCGGAGTCATTTGGAAGGAGAAGGGAGAGCTTGGTAAGGCGCTTGCAGATTACAACCGAGCTATTGAAATAGATCCTCGACTCGCAGCTGCATACACAAATCGTGGACACCTCTGGAGGGAGACGGGGGAGCTTGGTAAGGCACTTGCCGATTACAACCGAGCTATTGAAATAGATCCTCGGCTCGTGGCCGCATTGAGTTCCCGTGGACACTTCTGGAAGAAGAGAGGGGATCTTGATAAGGCACTTGCCGATTACAACAGAGTCATCGAAATCGATCCCCGAGACTCGATCGCTTTCACAAATCGAGGACTCCTTTGGCGGGAAAAAGGGGACTTTGATAAAGCCCTTGCCGATTACAACAAAGCCATCGAACTAAATCCCCGAGACGCTGCTGCATTCGGTAGCCGTGGACTCCTTTGGAAAAAGATTGGGGACTTTGATAAAGCGCTTAAGGATTTGAACAGAGTGATCGGAATAAATCCTCGTGAGGCTGGGGGATTGGCAAATCGAGCACTCATTTGGGAGAAGAAAGGGGAGTTTGAAAAAGCTCTTGCAGATTACAAGCGGTCGATCGGAATAAATCCTCGTGAGGCGGCCGTATATAGTAATCGTGGACTCCTTTGGCAGAAGATAGGAGACTTTGATAAAGCTCTTGCCGATTTCAACAGAGCCCTCGAACTCAATCCTCAAAATTCAGAAGCTTTCTTTAATCGTGCAATTCTCTTGATGAAAAATGGTCGAAGGGCCGAGGCTCTTGCGGATGTGGGTAAGGCCATGGAGCTTAAACACAAAGACCCATACATATATTTCATTCGAGGCTACCTCAATACTTTACTTAAAAGGCCAAAGGCTGCCTGTGTTGACCTTGAAACCTTTTTGCGCCTGGCACCGAATCATTCTCAGGCAGGAGACGCTCGTAAACTTCTCGTTCGCGCTAGGGCTGAGCAGGGGAAATGATTTACCAAGCAAGGGAGAATGGTTAAGCTAATGCAGGAGGAAATTT
>JARGOJ010000711.1:3766-5062 GCA_029210225.1 Planctomycetota bacterium | reverse complement strand
GAACCTCCATGAGCTCTTCGAAGGTCCCCAGGCCTCCGGGCAAACAGATGTAGGCATCCCCTAATTCGAAGAGACCCTTCTTACGCCCAGGCATCGTGTCTTCATAAATGACATCTTTGGCATCCGGATGCAGATAGCCCTTGTCCGCAAAGTGCGTCAATATCACAACTTTGACAGGCCCCTCAACACTCAAGCCGCCATCGATCGCAGCCCGCATAAGACCGGTGCGACCGCCGCCGTTCACTTGGGTCCAGCCCTGTTTCGCGATGGCGACTCCCAGGTTGAAGCCAGCCTTCTTAAAGTCGTCATGGACCCGATCGCTCGATGACGCGTAGACCGTTACATTCTTAATGGACATAGTGTCAATCCCAACGGAACGGGTCTTTACCCGGTCCAAAACCATCTGATTTTTTAGCGCCCAGAGCATCACTAAAGGCCCGCTCTGCGGCATCTTGATGCGGCCCTTCTTTAAACATCTTCTTTAGCAATCCATGAAGATGCCAAAGCTCTTCGCTCTTAAAGCCATGATTCTTAGCCGCTTCGATAAAGTCGCGGAGAGGCTGGCTCATCCCGAGGGGAAAGAGCGCGGCTATGGAGAGCAAGATCCGAGTCTGGAAGCCTAGTCGAGGACGTCCAAAGGTCTTTCCGTAGACTTCACTCTGAATCCACCGCAACGCGGTTTGCGAATTTTCACCGAGGCGTCGGGCGACCGCCTTGGCAGCCTTGCCGTGAACTTTGTCAAAGAGCTCCGAGCCCCGGAGAGCGCGTTTGGCTTCAAGTTCAGCGTCGTCTTTGTCGGGATCTCTTTGGGTGACCTCGTCCAGCTGACCTCCGCCGCCGTCCCCCATAATCGCGGAGAAAGCATCCGTCGGCTTGGCCGATTCGGTGCCTGCCTTCGCGAAGGCCCTAAGTCCCTGCTGACTTCGCAGGGGACCTGCAAAACCGGTGACATGAAGAATGGCTTCTCGAATGTCTTGTGATGGCACTTTAGTTTTTAATGCAAAAGACAAAACATCCTTAGATGCGTTAAAATTGCCGTCCGCGATAATGGCGGTGACCGTTGCCAGATTCAAATCGGATCCATCCAAACCCCCGGTATCCGAGAGCAAAAATTGCAAGGTTGTCCCTCGAATCGGTCGCGCATTAGACATAATTGATTCTCCCGGCTTAAACGCCAACTTTGCTTGGCTTAGCATCATCGTTTAGAGAAGGACTCGTTTCAACGGTGGATCAAAACCAAAATACCAATCCTCCCGAAGCCCAGGAAACTCCCCAAACTCCATCCGCCACAGGTTC
>JARGOJ010000711.1:0-3756 GCA_029210225.1 Planctomycetota bacterium | reverse complement strand
CTCCTTATCACCGGAGTGATCATGTTGGTAGCCCTCGGGATGTTTGTTGGCGGTGTGAGCTACTTGTTCATGCGCTTTTCTGGGCGCAGCCTCCCCTCGATCAAGCGATCTCTCGCAGCGGGAGGAACCGATGTTGAAGGGCAGGTCCACTTCCTCGCTCAGGAGCTTCAGGAGATTCTTGAGAGCGGCGGCGACGTTGACAGCTTCAAGGCCAAGTTAGCCGAGCTCGACGAAACAGCGGTCCTCGATAAGAACCCCACGATACTCTCCATGTATATCAGCTTCTCAAGCGCTGGCACCAGCTCGCGAGTCCTATGGAAACGAGAGCCTCTTGTGCCCATGAGGAAAAAAGTCCCGGTCGGGGAGACGCAAAAAATTGGTGAACCCGCGATCTCCGTTCAGGGTTTTACCTTCATTTCCCCCGAAGGCTACAAGGTCGAAGGGATGCGTTACACCATCAAAGTGCGCAACGAAAAACGCAAGGCCAGCTTCAACGTCGCCGTCTACGCTCGTAAAGAAGAGCCATGATCGCCATCCTCGGGGCCGGACACATCGCTCTTCGCCTGATTCCTAAACTTTGCAAAACTCACGAGGTCCGCGGGTCCACCCGAAATCCAGAACGACTGACGCACATTCGGAACGCGGGGGCCCAAGCGATGATCGCCGACCTTGGCGATCGCCAATCTCTCGCGGCTTTCCTCTCCGGTGTAAATGTCGTCGTGTTCAGCGTAGCCCCTCGACGGACCGGCTACGCAGAGGTTTACGGGGCGGGGCTCTCACTTTTCCTGGACGTCCTAACAGAGCAAAGTCCGAAGGCCCGAGTGATTCTTATCACTTCAACGGCGGTTTACGACGGGCTCAATCTTGGTGAGCTTGTTCATGAAAACACACCAGCAAAGCCTCAGAGCGAGCGGAGCGAGTGGCTTCATAAAGCTGAGCGAGCGCTCCGTGGGGCCCTCGCTTATCGTGCCCAAATTCTCCGCCTCGCCGGGCTCTACTCCAAATCTCGCGGTCCCTTCAACTATGTCGCGAACTCTCTCAAAGAACAGACCCCACTTCGAGACAACGGCAGCAAGCTATTGAATCTCATTCACGAGGACGATGCGGTCTCGGTCCTCTTAGAAATGATCCACCGCCCAGAGCTACAGTTGGTTCTTGGGGCCGACGGCAACGCGCTGACTCGCGCTCAGGCCTATGGCCTCTTTGCCCGATCAGAAGGATACCCCGAGCCGCGTTTTCAAAGAGCCAGCGCTGCTTTGAGCGGTCGTGATTGTCGACCAAAACAACTCCCGATCTCCCTTCGCTTTCCAAGCTTCGGAGAGGCGCTAGAGCAGGAGTGGGATTGAATCGCGCCTTCTTACTCAACCTCGATTTTGAGGACGAGCTGGTCGCCGAATACTTAGGACACAGCTATCAGGTGAAACCGGCGATGGCCCAAAGAAACCTCTCCATGGAGTGGATCTGCCTGGCCCTCGCAAAACCGGGAGACAAAATCCTCCGACGTCGTTCAGCGCCGCCATCTCCCGCCCCAAAGCTCCCAGAACTAGGACCCACGCCGACAATTGTCAACGCTCTCGCCAGTGACGACAAACTCTATCCTTGGGGCTGCTCTCCCAGTGTTACCAGCCTTGACGGGACGCAGACTTGGCCGTCCTCCGCTGCGGTCGCAAACGCTCACTCAAAAGCCTTTGCCGCCGATCTCGCGACGAGCTTGGGAGCTGCGATTCCCGGAACTCAAGTTCTCCGCAACGTCGAAGACCTCAATGGTTTTCTCGCCTCTCCCACAGCTAACAATCGGTGGATCGCAAAGCGCGCATGGTCTGTGGCGGGTCGCGGAGCACTACGAAAATCGGGCGCCGCGCTTAGCAAGAGCGACGAAGGCTGGTTTAAGAAGGCGCTGCGCTTTGGTCCGGTCGTCGTTCAGGAGTGGCTCAGTCGTCGCTTCGATTGCAGCGCCGTCTGCGAATTGACCCAGGACGGTCACTATTCGTTGCTTGGGATCACCGCCATGGTGACCCGAGGCACCACCTACGTCGGAACGGTCCTCGGTGACGTCGACCAAGTCTTAGACTTACCGTCGGGTTGGCGGGGAGCCTTGGATTCAACCGCTGAACAGGTTGGTCTCTCTCTTCATGAGACCGGCTATTTTGGTCCCTATGGAATCGATGCCTTCGTGAGCGAAGACGGTCTTCTCTACCCCTTGATAGAGATAAACGCTCGACTGACTATGGGACGCGTGGCCTTAGAGCTGGCACGAAAACGGCCCTGTCATAAGCGCTATCAGATCATGGCACGCATCAAGACGCCTCCCCCCAACGCCTTGTCCCTCTCATCTGATACAGTTTGGGTTGATACCGACGACGACCCCTGGACGTCCTTTTGAAAAGCGAGTTGAGCTGTGAAAATCCACCTTATCGATGGCACCTATGAACTCTTTCGCCAGTATTTTGGCGCCCCCGACGCGATGGCGTTCAAAGGGAAAGACGTCGGGGCAACCCGAGGCCTCATGCGGACGCTCCTCAAACTCCTCCGAGAAGACGCGACCCACGTCGCCGTCGCCTTTGACCAGGTGATCGAGAGCTTTCGCAACGAGCTCTTTGATGGATATAAAACTGGAGAGGGCATGCCCGCCGAACTCTGGGAACAATTTCCCCTCGCAGAAGAAGGCAGCGAGGCCCTCGGTTTGGTGACCTGGAAGATGGTCGAGTTCGAAGCCGACGACGCGCTCTCTACAGCCGCCGCTCGCTGGCGCGATCACAAGGACGTCGAGCAAGTTGTGATAGGAACTCCCGACAAAGACCTCGGGCAGTGCGTACGAGGAGACGACGTTGTGCTCTTAGATCGCCGCCGGAAAATTGTCCTTAACGAAGCGGGTATCAAGGAGAAATTTGGAGTTTTGCCAGCGTCCATCGCCGACTACCTGGCGCTCGTTGGAGATGCCGCCGACGGCATCCCAGGGGTTCCAAGATGGGGCGCAAAGAGCACCGCGACGGTCCTCAGCCGCTACGGGCATATTGAGCAGATTCCGCAGGATCCAGATACTTGGGATATAAAAGTGCGAGGCAAAGCTGGCCTCTCAAAATCTCTTGAAGCCGAGAGAGAAAATGCCGCGCTATACAAAACGTTGGCCACCCTGCGACTCGATGTTCCCCTAAAAGAGACCCTCGAAGATCTGGAATGGAAGGGAGCAGATAAAGAGAAAATGTCGGCCTTCTGCGCCAAAATTGGAGACAGCAGCTTGATGGAACGAGTTCATCTCTGGAAGCCTTGAAGAGTCGTTTTGTGTTCTCGCCATGAATGTGGCAAGCTATAGCTGTTCTAATAATCTAATGTTGATCGTTATCCTTCAAGAAACCTAGGGGTTATGGCAAGCATTCGCTTTCTAAACGGACCGAGAGAAAACCAGCAAATCGACATCAGCGGTGGTGAAGTTTGTGGTCGGGACGAAGCGACAGAAGTCCAAATTCTTGTTCCGGGAATTTCTCGCCGTCATTGCCAGTTTGTCGAGGAGCATGGGGGCTTCTTCCTCTGTGACATGGGTTCAATGAACCACACCTATGTCAATCAACAATCCATCAAGAAACACAAGCTTGAACACGGCGACACCATCAGCGTCGGCGGCGTTCACTTCGAGTTCTCCTACGACAACCTCCTCGTCACTCAAAGCGGCGAGATCGAGCCGGAAGATTTGCACGGCGTGGTGGAGGCGTCGAACTTCTTTCACAGCGGGATCTTTGAGAGCGCCGGGGCGAGCAC
>JARGOJ010000710.1:1287-5081 GCA_029210225.1 Planctomycetota bacterium | reverse complement strand
CGAATGGCGCATTCAAAGCCAAGCTATATCAGCCCTTGGTCTCATGGGTGAGAAAGCCGCTCCCGCGGTCGACGCGCTCGCTTCAAAGCTCGGCGCCAAAGACTGGTGGGTCAAAGACGTCACCGCCAAAGCTCTTGGACAGATCGGATCTAAGGCCAAATCGGCGCTTCCTGCCCTAGAGAAGATCCTCGGCCCAGACACTCGCGCTGATTTAAGAGAAACCGTGGAAAGCGCCATCCGCGCTATCAACAAGTAAGGCCAAAACCGCTAAATTGTCGCCGGCAAGACCCGTCCAGAAACTTTTTCCCGTCAAAGTGCTCGTTTTAAGCCAGTAAATGCGCCATTTCTAGGAGCGTGACGAGACTTTCGCAAGACGAACATACTTTGGTGACAATTCCAGGCGATAGTATGCGCACAGGTGAGGTTGGTGCGGAGTAACTGTTTCGCGCGCGGCCGCGTCAAATGTGGGGTTGCGGTGACTCCAGGCGTGGCATCTGCCCAAACTCACCAAGCAAAGAAGAGTTAAGTGTTTACACTTAGCTCTTCTTCGCGTTCAGACCTCCAGAAATCTCGCGCTTAGTTCCGTGCGTTCTCTTTGAGATGCAATTTGAGGATACGCCGCACTTCAAGGATCGCCGTTGGATGGACATGAACGCTGTGTCCTGACTTCACGATCAACTCCGACCGTGCTCCCTTAAGCAAGCTACTTGTATACGCCACGATTCCATCAGAGCCGTTGGCCTGATTCCCTGCCTCAGCGTTCCCAACTATGGTGTGATACTGAACGCGCTTCGCGAAGGACAAGTCGGCGCCCACCACATTGAAGGGATTATCCGGCGATAAGGACGCGATCCCGGTAGGGTAATCCTGAAAAAGTCGAGGGTCCGATTCCTTCCGGAACACGGTCCCTAAAGCCTGAATGCTCTTCACCGTGGTGACAGGTACCTTGGTCAACCAATTCCCGATGGCCCCAAAAATGCCCTTCGCCAGATCCGACCCTCTATGAGGTGCAGCCAGGAAAATCGCCCGGCTAATGTGCGGCACCGGCTTAAACCAAAAGACTCTTCGAATCAACGCCTTCTGATCATCACTAAACTCATAAGACTCCAGGGGTCGCTTGGAGAGGAGATTCCAAAAGCGATCCTCACTCTCCTGACATTGCAACCTAGAGATAACCCCACCCATGCTGTGACCGACAAGGACCATTTGGTCAAAGGCCTTGTCCGTCCTATCTGGATCGAAGGCCAAACGAACCTTGAGTAAGGACTCCCGTAAAACAGAGGCCGACAAGAGAATCGGATTCCCTGTTGGATAGAAGAAAAACCAAGGCTGATATTTGGCTCGAAGCTCAGGGTCACCGATAACCCCGTTCATCATGCGAATCCAGGTGGAGGGAGTTGAGAGTAGGCCGTGAATGAAGACCACGGGGATCTTGCCCTTTTGATAAGGCTGCAACATGTACAGCCCCTTCTTGTCGTTGAAGCCCTCCACATCCAGCAAACCGCTGATCCCATCGGGCTCCGGAGCGTTCTTGAACATATAAACAAGCGGCGTCGTAAAGTCGCTCTCTAAGGCCACATCTTCATTGTGTATTTTGATTGTCGCTGTCTTGCTTGGATCGTAAAGCTCGATGACGCCGTGAAAGTCACTCCCTGGGAGGTCTTTATTCACCACAGATCCATGCATCCGCAAGACAATCGTTGTCGCGTACGCCTGTTGAAGCTTGGGCAAGTATCGATCCTGAAGCCCTTTCTCATCTTCTTCTGGGGGAGATCGGAGCGCTACGCAAGGAGTACCAAGGCCGTAGACCCGGTTCATCGTGCCAACTCCCTCAATCTGATAGTCATAAGACACAAGGAACTTATCGAAGCTGCTCGGGTCCCAGGCGAGCGTCGCTGAGCCTCGCTTGACGCTGAGAGATCCATCTAACAGTGGGAGATCGAAGACTTTCTTGCCTTTGTATTCTTCGTCGCTCTGAGAATGGTAATTCACGAGGTGCGCGAGGGAACGGTTGTAAATCTCACACGCTCGACGATAGTTTGGATTGAAATGATTCGCGCTCACCCCTAGTTCTTTATCGAAGAGATATGCGTAGGCATAGACCACTGCAGAAGTAATGTAGGAGCCTTGCAGGTTTAGATTGCCTTGCCAGATTTTCCCTTGCTGATAGCAGAGCTCAGCTAATACAAAGGCCGCCAGACGCTCTTTGTCCTTCTTCAGTATTTTGATGATTTGCAGCGAGGTGTCGTAGGGGCTCTCTCCATAAATCGTCGACAAATCGTGAAGTTCCAGAAATTGAACGGACTGCTCGCTCAACTCCGCCGTACTCAATGAACTGAGCTGCGATGAAACATAGGATTCGACAGGATTCGTCTCATGGATTTCAATGCCGCCACATGCGCTCATCCCAAATAAGACAAGGCCAAGAACCAAGACGCGTTGACTCTTTTCAATTGGTATTCTCATGGTCTTCAATTCGGCTCCTGATTTCTAGATTGTTTAAGAGCGCGTATTTGCCGGCAAGCCGCGTATATTTTCATTTGTAGTAATTTCTGGCCTCGCTGTTTCGAAGCCCTGCGTGGATCACCGTGGACTCCACTCTGATTGAATTCACTGCCCCCGTGCAGCTCAAGTTGATCGGGTCTTAAGCCCCCAGGGTAAACGATCATAAGTTCCGAAGTATCCCGAATCCCTGCGTGGCCGCCAATGCTGCCTTCAGACTCGCCCTTCGATTGAAGCCACTCTTTCTGGCCATTTCTTCCGTAATAATCGCCGAGGTGGAAAACTCGGACGTTCTCATTAGCCCACTCTTTATTGAGCTTCTCCGCGACTTTCCGCTGAGACTCCTGGTTCCAATAACTGTCCCCGATGAAATAGATCGTGTCGAAACCGTGCACCTTCAAGCTACGCGCTGTCTGCTCTAACAATTGAGAAAAGACGTCCTCCGAAACCGACAGAGTCCCAGTAAACTTCATATGTTGCGTCGGCGGCGTCGTCTCTCCTTCTGGGACATAAGCGATAACTGGCGCAACCAAAGTGTTCTTTATTTCCCGGGCAATCTTCTCGCTGGTATAGCGAACGATGTAATTATGTTTCCCAAGCACCATATGAGGGCCGTTCTGCTCTGTACCCCCAGTAGGAACAATGATAGAGCGATAGCCTTTCTTCACCAAAGCATGAGTTTCAGTCCAGGTAAGCTGCTCTAAATGCACCTTTTGAATAGGGGCCTTTGGGGGCTCTGGGACAAGCGCATCATAAAGGACGTAACTAAGCGCTAAAGCCATGCACAGGTAAATGGCGGCCTTTTTTAATGGGCTCTGCTCGGCGACCTTGGTCATTAATTGAGCGCTCTTTTTGAAAGGCAGGAAATAAAGTCTAAACAGACCTCGATAGTCCTCATGCTCTTCTCCTCCCAAGCCAAAGTTCAATTGTTCCTGCTTCTCAGGAATGTATAAGGACCCAAGCATACGATCCCAGAATGAAAACATAAAGCCGAAGTTCCTATCGAAATGCTTCGGGTCAGAGCTATGGTGAATTTGATGCTGAGCAGGACTTATGAGCACTGTCTTCAGGCGTGCCGAGTAGTCGAGCCAAACATGGGAGTGCCGCAGGTTGTAGCCAATAATGTAAAAGCCGAAAACAAAGAGGTTCAAACGGAGGACCGTGACCAAGGTCAGGGGGTTATCAAAGAAGTAGGAGAAGGTCCCCAAAACGAGACCATTCAAGACCCCAGAGCAGCTCAACGCGAAGATATCGTCGATGGGATGCATTCGATAGACCGTGATCGGCGTCAT
>JARGOJ010000710.1:0-1277 GCA_029210225.1 Planctomycetota bacterium | reverse complement strand
CCGCAGAGTGATGAACCTTGTGGAACTCCCATAGTAGCGGAACTTTATGCTGCAAAACATGGGAGATGAAGATGCCAAGGTCGGTAGCAACAACCATGAAGAAGGTTAAGGCCAAGTCGAGCACCGGGCCCTGCTCAAGGTACCAACCAGTCTCGCCGAAGCCTTGATAGAAGGCTTGTACGGTCCATTCGGCGACCGCCCCAGAACTCAGCAAAAACGGCAAGACCAGCCAGACATAACAAAACTGATTGACGAGGAAATAAGTCGCGTCCGTCAGCATCGCAGGGTGTTTGTATGTCGACGCGGGGAACAAGAAGGTCCAAAAGCTATCTGGCCTGTTCGGAACGCTCACATCTCCGGAAGGACGCTCTAAAGACTCGGGGTCAGGGGCCGAATCGTCCGGGGAGTCAGATGGAGTCTCTGCCACTGACTTCTGATCGCGATAGATTCCAAAGGCGAGCAAAATCGCAGTGACAAGATAGAGCCAGAAAATTCGTTGATGACTTTGAGTAACATAGGTGAGGGGGCGAAGCAGGGGTTCGACGTCCCAATCAAAGGCGTTCATTCCATCCTCTGGATTCCATGATCAGACACTCGGCAATAGTATGGCGAAAAAACGCAAAGAGCGGGCCTAAAACCCGCTCTTTTCGTCTTCTTCTTTGAGAATCTGAACGTCCTCCCGAGTCAAACCAAAGGTCTCAAGCCAAAACTCTGGACTTCGGTGCTTGAACTTCTTCCACCGTCGCCGCCCACGCTCAAGGCGGCCTTGCAAGAGAGTTTCCTCCATCTGCCACCAATTCGAAAGCTCAGGAACTAGGTCGACAGGGTCATTCATCAGTCTCAGGCAGCGCTGGATGAGCTTCCGACAAATCGATTCTCGCCCCTTGGAACCCGGCTCAACGCCATTCTCTTTCATGAGCAAAAGCGTTCGCGTGTGGTCAGCCACAATGGGTGGCAAATCTTGACGAAACAAGCTCGTCTCGGTGATACGCTCTTTCTGTTCAAGAACTTGGATCATGCGCTCCAGGCCAAAGCCGACATCGACGCTGTGATCAAGAGGATTGACGAGGTTTCCAAGCTCAAGCTCTCCGACGAAGAGCTCGCAGCAGTACCCATGAATCGGGCCAGCGCTCCAAGAGCAGCCACGATCGAGCAGGACTGAGTAGCCGAGCTTGCGCCAAATTTCAGAGTCCTTGGGGCGGTCGGGATGCACGGTCACATGAGTAATTGGGAGGCCCAAGTCTCGGACGATCCCGTCCCAAAGCTCTATCGCTTGA
>JARGOJ010000709.1:783-5088 GCA_029210225.1 Planctomycetota bacterium | reverse complement strand
ATGGTGCGGACCACAGCGCTCTGGAACAGAAATTTCTTTGAGAGAGAATTTGACACTGACTTTGATGGGATCCCAAAATCTTTTCTTGCGGAGTCTTTTGTCACTGGGCATTTGGTCTGTTTGAACTTGACTTTCACCGAGCAAACTGACGTCCCGGGGCCAGGACGTTGGGAGCGCGAAACGAAATTTGTGAGCGCGTGGCAAGAGCTCGTTGGCGACCGGATCATTTCGGGGGCAGGATATATTCTCCTTTGGGAGTTTAGCAATTTGGAACATCTACTTTCTTGCTTGGTGAGCGCGACTGGCAGTGTCGCTCAAGAACATTGTGTTGAGATTGAATCGCTTAGAATCGGAGTTGCTCCAGTTTCTAGTAATATTCAAGCCGCTTATGGACTAGCCAATGTTCGTTGTGAGAAGGCTGAGGAATTGGAATTGATTTATCTTCCAGAGTGCTTGGAATGAATAGAGCGGACGGGAATGGATAAACTACGCCGGGAGGCCGAACGCTCTGGAGACAGCCTGCGCTATGCCCTGGAGTTAAGGCGGCAAGGGCAGGACCTTCGCGCCAAGCGATTGATTCAGGATTTGGCCTGGGATAAACACACTGGAGCTGAAGAGGCCTTGGAGCAGCTTTACTCCCTAAATGAAGAAATGAGAGGTCTTCTCGACATTCTTTCCAGAGGACCGGCGCAAGCGAGCCTCGCCATGTCCCAGCTATTGGGCAGTCTAGACCCTCGCATTAACAAAGAGATCTCGGAACAAATACCTCGCTGTCTCAGAGCATTTCGCGGCAATGAATCATTGTGTGCGAATATGGGCCAAATTCGACAACTAGTTGAGGTTAGGTCACTTATTGATCGTCTTCGGTCAACGGATACTTGGAGTTTCCGATTAGTCATAGCGGATCCACTCGAAGAGGAACTGGCGGAACTGCTTGATTGGTTTTTAATAGAATTCAACTATCGAAAACAACGTTTCTATGATCGGCATAACGATCTTCTTCTAGGTTGGACCTTATGTGAGTACAAGCATACGGAATTACTGCAGAAGTGGGAAGAGGATTACAGGGGACGAGCTTGGCCGGAGCTAATTTGGCGGGAGCGCCTTGGAGAACGCCTGAAAGGAACTTTGCCGGCACAATTGGTTCCTGACGTAAAGGTGATTCCCGATTGGGCGATGGGTGTCTCCTTTTCTGGATTGAATGGGAAAAGTTATGCGCTTCAGTACACGAATTTCTTTCATGAAAGGAGTATTCAGGAAGGGCTGGCATTAGACAAATTTGTCGGTTTCAGTGGGTCCTATCTTATCTTTTTGAATTTAGGCAGTCTGAGGAAACCCATCGTTGTTAGAGAGCTTCGTCGACGTTTCGCGATCAATAAAAAGTTGGTTAGCCGCTGGCAAGGTCTTGTAGGAGATCGAGTCATGAGCCGAGATCATGACTTTGTGATTCTCTGGGAGTTTGGGAACTTGCAAAGGCTTATACCGCTTCTTGAATTGAAGGCGAGAGAAGTGATTGATAACTTTGGGCATGGGCACTTGAGCATAGGAGTGTCTGCCGATACAGGGAATTGGTCGGGTACCATCGATAACGCCGAGAAACAGAATCGTAAAGCCCGGGAACAAGGATTAACCTATCTCCCAGAGTGTCTGGAGTTGTAGTGAGAGCGAGGCGGAATGGATAAACTACGCCGGGAGGCCGAGCGCTCTGGAGACAGTCTCCGCTGTGCCCTGGAGTTAAGACGCCAGGGGCAGGACCTTCGCGCCAAGCGATTGATACAGGATTTGGCTTGGGACAAACACCCGGGCGCAGAAGAGGCCTTGGATCAGCTGTATCCCTTTTCAGATCGATTGACGAAGCAATTAGAGAGATTGCAAGGTTCCCGGCGTGATTGCTTCTTCGCAGCAAGCGAACTCGTTGGCAGCCTTGACCCCCGAGTCAATGCATTGTGTCGTACCGCCATGTTGCAGTGGGAAGACGATGAGTCTGCTCAACCGGAGACTCGGGACTTCTTTAAGAAGTGGATTGCCTACCTCGACGAAAAACACCTTCCGAGTCGTCTTGGATTTGCTCCCCGCAACCTTGCAAAAGCGCTGAAGTGGGCCGAAGTTCTGCCGGAAGAGCTGCCAGAAATCGTTGAAGAGTTTCGCGCCAGCCAGCTAAGATTCGGCGTCGCCAATCTAGGCCCCGCGAATGAGATAATGCTCGCCTGGCATATTGAAAAAGCTGGGATGCCTGAGCTGCTGCCAAAGGTTCTGGAGCGTTTTGAAGCTATCAATTGGCGTGATCGTCAGCTCTTAGCGAAAGGGTCAGAACAACGGCGTTTAGAGACGAGCCATGAAATCCCTCGGTCACCTTGGGGACCGGAAGAACTAAGCCCTCTTGAACGCTATGATTTGTTATCGGGAGCGTATTTAAGATCCGTCTTTGTCGACTCGAAAACTGGTGAGCCTGGACAAATGCGGTCCTGGGCTGAGCGCCGCAATTGGACTGGCGATTTGATCTTACTGAACATCAATCGCATGACTGAAATCAATGATCACTACGGTTTCTACGCCGGTGATCTCGCGGTTCAGGAAATGGTTGGGCTCTGGCAAGACTGCGTGGGAGATCGAGTCATTCGTTGGAGCGCCAATGACTACATTGTTCTATGGGAACTCGGCTCTGTGAATGAATTACTGACTCGAATGATTGAATCCACAAACAATGCTCCTTGGATGGGTTCGAGTCCAAAACCGACCTTCACAATGGGAGCGACGCCATTCCTCGGGGATTGGTTCGAAGCTGTCGAGAGAGCGAGAGCGCAACGGCGCCAAGCTCGGGAGCAAAACTTGCCCTTTATTCCTGTCTCTCTGAGAGTTCGATGAATGGATAAACTGAAACGAGAGGCCGAGCGCTCCGGAGACGTCCTAAAATATGCTCTGGAGCTAAGAAGACAGGGGCAAGATCGGGCTGCGAAGCGGTTGCTTCAGGATTTGGCCTGGGATCATTTTGAAGGCGCCGACGACGCTTTGGAGCTACTCTATCCTCTTGATCCGGAATTGATTGAGAGTTTAAGTTCCCTTGAAGATAACCAATCTCAATTCTCGTCTATTCCTAACTATTTTGGGAGCCTCGACCCTCGGGTCAATACGCGCTTGGACACCATCATCCTTAAAATGCTGGAGGACTTCTCCAGCGATGACGTAGGGCTGGCGCTCTTCACGAATTGGTTGGAAAGCTGCCGAAAACGAACACTCTTAGAGCGCTTGTTCGCTGACAATGAGCACTTTGGCGCTCGTTTGACTTGGGCCGACCCCTTAAAAGAGGAATTGAACGCTCTCATTGCCAATGCAATGACCTTCCGCGAGGATCCTGACCGTGGCAACATTGGGCGCTTGGGAGACTTGACCCTTGGTTGGCACATTGCCCATGTGGGGAGCAGCGCTCAACATCGTCGCTGGACTGAGGGATTGAATCCAGTGACCTGGAGGGAAGAACTCGCAGTCGCTGAAGGCTCACACAACAATGATTTCAATGAGGGCGAAGGCTCCGTGCGTCCGACTTGGTTTCCTACATCGATTTGCCCGAACCGAGCTTGTGATGCGAGGTCCTTCGCATTGCATCGATATGTCTTTGTCGACAGTGGAACTCCGAGGAGTCATTTTAAGTGGGACCATGACTTAGTTTTCCTAAAGGTGGAGAATCTGGATGATTTGGATCTCTGGGCCGGATTTTATGTCGGTGATAAGGGTCGTCGAGCGTATGTGAGCGCATGGCAGGATCTTGTCGGAGATCGAGTCATACGTTGGACTGAGGATCAATTTCTGATCATTTGGGAATACGGCGCTCTAGCGGAGCTCCTCGGTCGACTGGCCTGCCAAGACCTTGGGGATCGGTGGCCAGAAGGCTTTCCTCTATGCACCGTCACAATGGGCACGGCCACTCTCACCGATGATTGGTTTGGGGCGATTGACGAGGCCCGAGATCGCCAAAAGAAGGCCAAGAAACTTGGAAAAGCCTACCTCGATGAGGACCTCGGCTGAAATTTCACGAGCCTCCGAGAGCTGACAATCAGGGCTTATGATGAGAGAATCCTGGCCAAGCGAGATGGCAGGGACGAACGAAGGAAACGATCCATCCATGACCTCTAAACTTTGGAGAACGATTGCGCTCACAACCCTACTCGGGCTCAGCGTCGCGTGTGTAACTCCTCGCAAAGACCCTCGGAAGAAATCTGCAAAGAAGGGCGCGGTCTCCGCGACGCCTCTGAAAGCTCCAACTGTGATCACTTGGTCGGAAGAGGACACAGAGCTTGCGACCGCCAA
>JARGOJ010000709.1:0-773 GCA_029210225.1 Planctomycetota bacterium | reverse complement strand
ATGAAGAGGTCTTTGATTTTGATGAGAAGAAGAATGAATGGTGGCCTGACAAAGCGCTGCCGAAATCGGGAACAGATTCTCCCCGGCTCGATTTCATGAACATCGGCGACTTCACTGTTCTCAAAACAAAGAACCGCACCAAGATGCTGATCACCTTCGAACCAGTCTCTAAAGATGTCATCAAAATGGGACCAAAACGGAAACGGGTGACTTACTTCTGCAAAATTATCGATGTTCAACGCAAGTAGTCGCCGAGACTCCGACGCTGCCAATAAAGATCAGATTACACTGAGTTCTTGAGACCCTCAAGGATCTCACTGACAGCGGCGGTAAGGTCTGAACCGCTCTGAAAACGATCATCGGGATCCATGGCCAACATCTTTTCGAGAATCAAAGCCAGGGGCTCAGGGATGACGTCACATTCACTGGGTTTGACGAAGCGGCCTTCAGTGATGTTCATCATGATGGTGTAAGGGTTCTCCCCCTTCACGACATGCTCCCCGAGGAGCATATCCATACATAAAATACCGAGTGAATAGATATCGCTGCGGCTGTCTGGGGGGAGACCACGGATGACCTCTGGAGCCATATATTGTGGGGTCCCGACGACGTCGGACTTTAGCGTTAGCTGAGTGTCGACGAAGCACTTTGCCAAGCCGAAGTCGACGAGGAAATAGTGACCGTCGCTGCGGCGAATGACATTGGATGGCTTGATATCTCTGTGGACGAGGTTGTGGTCGTGAAGATATTGCACAGTGTCTCCGAACACTGCG
>JARGOJ010000708.1 GCA_029210225.1 Planctomycetota bacterium | reverse complement strand
TGATACACTACGAACGAGAACTCCATTTCGCTGCGTTGTCTCGAATGCTCGTGAACCGGTTTGCCGGACCAGCTCGTCGCGTCGGCGAACCGATTCACTGTGCTTCGTTCCTAGCAGCAAACTCGATTTCTCAGTTCTCGCATTATCAACACAAACGGGCAGCGCTGTTACTCCAACTTTTAAGGTTTTGTATTATTCGTCGTCGTCGTTCCTTGGCGCGCGTTTACGACTTCTTCGTCCGGGAGTGTAGTGCTGGGCTTCTCTGGGAGACCGGGCTGCGTCGCGAGGAGATTGCTTGCGAGAGTCTTTCCCCCAGCGGCCGTTCTTCCTGACGCCTGTGGGTTTCGCCCCGGCTTGTTTTTTGCCTGACTCGTTGCCTGATTTGGCGAGCATTCCGTGGTTGGCGGGGCCGGCGATGGCAATTTTGCGCTTGGCCATTTCTTTGTGGACGGCGTCGAAGTCAACATCGTCCGATTTTTTTACAAGCTCGGCTTCAACGCTCATGAATTGTTCGAGCCATTTGCCGCGTTTTTCGAGGTCGGCGCGAATTCCAACGATTGTGTCTCGGTGGCTCTCCAGATTCTTTCCGTTGTAGTCGTCTTCGAGGGCTTCTTTCCAGTGGGCGTAGATCGCGGTGATCCGTTTTTGAATTTGGGCGGGGTTCTTGTGGCCGAGCTGGAGGGCGCGGACGTAAGACCACAGGGCGAGGTTGCGAGTTCCGACGGGGATGCGCATGAGGTAGTCTCCGAGGACCACATAGGAGTCGGCGAAGCTGCGGTCATTGCGAATGAGGGCTTTGATATTCTTTAGGAAGGCCTCTTTGTCTTTGACGCGCCAGCTATAGAAGCTCTTGTCATAGCTGTGACCGAGGAAGTTCTTACTGGGGGCGCTGCCCGACTTCTTGACCTCGGCTTGGTATCGGATCATTTTGAGATACCAGTCGCCGAGGCCCATATGTCCCTCAGGCTTGATTTTTAAGGCCTTTTCGAGGTAGTCCCCGGCGACGTCAAAGTCCTTCATTTTTTTGTGGAGCACGCCGAGGTTGGAGAGGGTCTCGTATTTGCCAGGTTGAATTTTTTCGATGCTGAGGAAGGTGGCCTGAGCGGCTTTGTAGCGCCCTAGCTTGGTGTAGGCTGCGCCGAGGTTGTTAAGTGCCTTGATGTCCTTGGGGTTGCTTTTGAGCGCCTGGCGGGCTTTGGCGGCTTGTCTCTCGTAGAACGCCGGACCGTGGTGAGCGAACTGCCCGGTGATGAGGTGGAACATCGGGGTGTTTTTAGTTTGCAGCTCATCCTTAAGGGTGTTGGTATCCCAAATACAGGCGATAGCTGGGGTGCATAGTCCTGCGGCAAGGATCGCGCCAGCAATAAAAGGCGTTTTGATTTTCAACATGGTCTCGTTTCCTCTCAAACATTCTCTGTCTTTGTTGGGGGCTTTACGGAGCGTGGGTCATAAGGGTGCAAAGAAAGTTTAGATAAAGTTCAGACCTTGTGGAGATGTGCGTGATCACCTGGAGCGCTTTGCCTCGGCTGCCTGAGAGAGTCTACCTGGAGCGCGTCCTCGAAAAGTCCATCATCGCTTATTTTTTAGCCCCTTTTTGAGTCGTTTCAATCTTGCCATGAATTGTTGAAATCGAACTCGTTTTTCGACAGTCAAATCTATATTTTCAAGGCAGCGTTGAATTCCGCGTTCAATCATGTCGAAATCTGTCTTATTGATATCGTCCGTCTTTTCGAGGCAATCGAGCATGATTTTGAATGAGTTGGGATTGATACCGACTTCGCAGTATTTGAGGTAGGCGTCCAGGGCTTGTCGATATCTTTCCTGAATGTGGTAGAGCTCACCCACGTGTTCATAGAAAAACGAGAGGCGAGCCGTAAGTATTGAGGGGGAGTCTCGCGCTAAGGGGACTCCAAGGGGGCGCCCCTGCGTGAGTTGCTTGGTCTCGGAGAGTCTTCGTCGATTGTCGATTGCCTCTAAATATTTGTTCAGCGTTAGGATCAGATTGCTAAATCGGGGTTCAATTTCTTCCTTCGTTTTTCGCTCTTGTACGGCGGCTTCATAGGAGAGTATATAGGCGAGTTCGGGACGTGGGTGAGGGAGCGTGGTCACTCTCTCTAGGTCTTTCATGCATTGTTTTAGATCGACTTCAGGGACGGGCGACTTTTTCAATTCAGCAATGATCGTGAGCTTTGAAATGCGGGCTGTGAGCATTTGAGCCACGAGAAAGCCTGGTGTTTTTGGATGCTGGACGACGAACTCAATACTTTTGGCTTGGTTCTCGGCATCGTCGATGTTCCAAGAATTTGAAAAAATGACGCGCCACCAAATTAGAAAGGGATCAAAGCGAGCGTTATTGAAAAGGGTCCGTAAGGACTTGTCCTTTGCAATTGTTTTCCGAGCTTTGTCATCTTCGACGAGGGCAAGGTAAACTCCATGCCTCTGGGCTTCTAACACAATGTTGAACATGTCCATCACTGTTCTTTGATTCGTGAACGTTGACGCCACCAACGAATCAACGCATTGATAAACGTTGAAAGAGCCGGTCGTGTCGAATGCAAATTGCACTCTGTGCGGCACTTGGGCGGACTTGTCGAGGAGTCTTAGCCTTCGAACAAACATCAAGACTCGTCCTTCATTTCTGGCTCTCTCAGCTCCAATGAGGCATGCTGTCAATGCCTTCTTAGATAGCACTAAGTCGTTCAATTTGGGGAATTGATAAGTCAGCTTTCGGTGGTTGACAAAAAGAGCGTCGGCGCGCTCAGGTTTGTCCTGGACAAATTCGTCAAATCGTCTCTGACAGCGCTTGCTCCATTCTTGTGCGGTGTTCTCTGCTGATCGCGGTCTCAGCTTGAAGGCCATGGATAGAGTTGAACTGGAAGCTTCAATGGCCCATGGATCGTTGAAGAGTTGATTGATACTTTGTGCCATATAGATCTTGTATTGAAGATCCTTCATGGGCTCTGGAAGATTCGAGGCTCCATTTAGTCCGCGAATCAGCTTCGACGCCTCGTCAACGTTTCCGCTCCGAAACGCTGTGAGGGCTTTTGCAAACACCATAGCCCTCATCCAATTTGGGCCGACCTTGGGCACCGCCGTGAATTCTTGATAAGCGCGGTCATAGTCACCGTCACGAAAGAGTTGCGTGGCTTTGATGAGGGAGCGGTCCCGTTCATTCTTGCCATTCGCTGATCCTGTCATGTGTTCTGGAGATTTATGAATCAGCGTGAAGAGCGGCAAATCCGATTGTATTTTAGCGAGCTGATTTCGAAGGGGCTTGGCCTGTCTAAACAGGGCTGTAGAGGAGTCTTTCTTGCCGATCTCCGCTTCGAAGTCATTCAATTGTGTGAGGAAAGTGGAATATTCAACGCAGCACGGCAATTGCTCCCTGTCAGAACCCATATGTTCGATGAATTGACGAGGCAGTGCTCTCTTCTGATCTTTAAGGTTTTGCGTTAATTCACGGAGCATCGTTGTCTTTGAACTGTTCCAGGATTGTTCCTTAAGAAAGAGCCCAAAGACGACAGCCGCGAGGAGGACCAAGACTCCAGCGAACATTTTTAGCGCACGTAGGGTGGAGGCTTGCTGGGCTTTGTACTGCCGTTCAATCTCAGAGTCCTTGTTAAGAACTCTCTCACATTGATCAATAAATGCTTGGCAACTCTGATAGCGTTCAGCGGGGCTTTTTGCGAAGGCTTTTTGGAAAATGAGCTCTAGCGATTTGGGTGCATTCGCAGCGATGCTATGAAGAGGAATGTGGGGTTTTAGTAAGACTCGCTGGGCGGATTCAATGAGCGTCGCGCCGGGGAATGGAGATTGATTTCCCGACATGAGCCTATATAGAATAATTGACAGGGCCCAGAGGTCTGTTTGAGGAGAGACGGCTTCTCCCTGAAATTGTTCGGGAGACATGTAGGCAATTGTTCCGACAATTTCGCCTGTTTGCGTCAAGGTCTCCATGTTTTGATTCTTTGCGATCCCGAAGTCGGTCAACATTGGATTTTGATCGCTGGATCGGATGAGGATATTTGCCGGCTTGAGGTCTCTATGAATGATCCCCTGGGCGTGAATGCAGTCGAGGGCGTCAGCGAGTGGTCGCAGAGTTCTCAAAGCTTCTTCGAGACTCCAGCATTCATTTTCTTTCAATCGCTCGCTTAAATCTCCGCCTTCAACATAGTCAAAGATAATGTACGGGAAGAGAGCTTTCGGCTGAAAACTATGGACTGAGACGATATTGGGATGTCGGGTCGCTGCGAGAGTCTGAGCTTCTCGCTCAAATCGAATAAAGTCGTTTTGCGAGGGGTCGAGGATCACTTTTAGAGCGTAGAAGTGACCCTGCCGTTCAACTTTGTAGACCGCCCCCATACCTCCCTGTCCGAGGGACTGCACAATTCGAAATCCGTCGATGACTTGACCGACTGTTGGCAGTCTATGCACACCACTAGGGCTATTCACAAGGGCCTCGTTCAGCTCTATTCTCTGTTCTTAAACTTATCGTGGGGATCGCAGGGAGGTGTAGGGGAGAGAGTTTCTCTTTCTTCCCAGGATAAAGCAATGCTAATTTGTAGCTCAAGTGTTTGAAACTCTCCTCTGCCCTGAATTAAGCGGGAAAGAGCGCATGAAGGAACTTAGGGTAGAGCTTTGTATTTCATCGCGACATTCGACCGGAGGTATTCGTCTCCAAATCGAGCCATGACCTCTTCGCTGTGTTCAAAGCCAAGTTTTTCATAGAGATGGATCGCGGCTTTGCAGTCTTCATTGGTGAGTAAATAGAGGAAGTCAAGGTCGAGCTTCTCGGCTTCTTTCAGGACGTGGACGAGGAGCTTTTCTCCGACTTTAAGGCCTCGCGCCGATTCTAAGACCCCCATTTTAGTGAGTTCAAAGACGCCGGGTTCTTGTTGGAGCAGGGCGCAGGTGCCAATGATCCCGAGTTCAGGATGTCGTGCAAACCAGACTTGTCCCCCAGAGGCGATGATGGTCTTTTGTGGGTCGTTTAAAACGGCTTGGTCGGTCTCTTCCATCTCGAACATATCTTCAATCCATTCTTGATTGATGGATTTGAAGTGGTGGGCAATCTCCGGGGTGAAGGCTA
>JARGOJ010000707.1 GCA_029210225.1 Planctomycetota bacterium | reverse complement strand
GTGACTTCCTTTTCAAGCAGTAAGACGGCTTCCTCCAGTCGGATAATCGCCAGCTCATTCTCTTTACCCTGATTGGCGCCGGTTTCACGGGACTTACGAATGTGTTTTTTCGCATCTCGAATCAGCTCAAAAGCTCGCTTTTGCCGAGCATCATCGGCGAAGCCGGGGTTTAACAGAACGAGGCTGAAGAAGCAGGTGAGGGCCATGATTGTCAGTTTGGAAAAGTGAGGCATCGTCTGACACTCCAAGGGAAAGGGACTATTTACTCGAATTCAAGTTGAGAAATCATAACGCGAATTTTCTTCGGTGTCCCGATCAAGGGCTCGCCTCTTATCGAGAAGCGCCGTCGTTGCCCGGGGGAGAGCTTTTCCCCACTCTTGGAAATCCGCAATCCGCCGAAGTCGTAGTTCTTACCAAAACTGCGAAAATCAAGGCTGAGCTGATAGGAGATCAGAGTCCGAGCGCCGCGATTGCTCAATAAAACAGTCACCGCGTATTCTTTGTCCGTTTTTGTCGCGGCGATCAAAGTAAGCCCGAACTCTTTCTTATCAACGGCTTTTCCTTCAACGACGAAGAGTACCTCGGAGAGCAAGCCCGATTTTGGAATGCTCTTCGCGACAGGTTCATCACCAAGAACGAGAGTTTTCGGCGGAGTTTTTTGGGCCGCTTTGATGATTCGTAGTGAGGACTTCGCGCTGAGTTTCAAGGTCGTTTGGCCGATGTATCGCCGGCCATCCCGGACTTTCATTGTGACCTTCAGGTCTTCAACGCCAAGAACCAAGCCGATGACTTGGTCGATGGAGACGAGGTCGCCGACTTTGGGTGGCTTGGGAGGAAGCAGAGATCGCTGAGCCGGGTTCTTGGGAAAGATCTGGATGGCGATAACGACGCCGCGGCGTAGAGTTAAGAGAACTTTGTCTTGAACCTCCAAATCACGAGCCACTCCAGCGCCTGCGAGAGGAAGACGCTGTCCCCGGACGACAATGAAGCTTGGCGTGACGACTTCAACAACCCCAGAGGTCATGCGTTGGACCGGCGGACGATAGACGGGAACCGGTGCTTTTTTGGGGGCTTGTCGCTTGGATCGAGGACCAATTTTCTTGGAAGGCCGCTTTCGCTTGCGAGTGTTTTCGCAGGCGATGAGCAAAAAGGCGCAGGCTGCGACAGCCATCCATTTCTTAGCCCCGTTCGACCGGCAGCGCGTCATCTCGGCTCCATTCGTCCCATGATCCGTCATAGAGAAACACGTCATCGCGGCCGAGGAATTTGAGCGCCCAAAGTAAAATGGACGCTGTGACCCCTGATCCGCAGGTTGACACGATGGCTTTCGCCCCGAGCACGCCGTCATCCTCGAACAGCGCTCTCAACTCGTCGGGCTCGCGAAAGAACGCGGTTCCAGACTTGAAGCACCTAGCATAGTGGAAATGCACGGCCCCGGGCATATGCCCAGTGGTCTTTTCACCATCTAAACCTTGAAAACGCAGAGCTGAGCGGGCATCAATCGTGACGGTTTGAGAGTCTGTCAGGCGCGTCAACATCTCTTCTTTGCGAATGACACGATTCTGTTGCATAGAACGATGGAGGGGAGCAACGGGCTCTGGAGGCTTAAAAACACCGGTTTCGATAGGATGGCCCGCTTCGACCCAGGCCGTGTATCCTCCATCTAAGACCGCTACGGATTCTTGTCCATAGAGATGGAGTATCAGCGCGACTCGGCAGGCCGAGAAACCTTTGTCATCATAAACGACGACGGTGTCTTCGCGGCGAATGCCTCCTTTTCCCAGGGTTTCGGATATTTTTTTTGCGTCGGGAAGGGTGTTTCTGAGTCCGCTCTGCTCATCGGCAAAGTCTGTCGAGAGATCGACGGCGATAGCTCCAGGGATACGACCGGATAGAAACTCTTTCTTTGCGTCCCGACCATGCTTTGGAAGATACCAACGGGCATCAATAATTTTGACGTTTTTTCTCTGAGCTGAGAGCCACGCTACCGAAACAATCCAATCGGACGCCTTCATTGCTGCAGATTCTCCTGCCATGACCCCCTTGTTCCAAAGAGGTCAAAAGTCTAAAAAGGTTAGATTCCTGAGAATGCCGTTCACTGAAACCGATGAAGAATGGCAAAATAGGATTCACGTGTGTTTGGGTGAGTTTACGCTTTTCAAACTCTGTCCCAATCAAACTATGGATTTTTTGATCGATGTTGTCTTTGTCGATCTCAATTCAATGGGACTTTAACAAGACTGGTGAACAATCCGTGGCCTTGGATATCAACGAGCGCGACCTCATTTGCGGAGCCCTTGCCCTGGCGTACGCCTACATTGATATCGAGACTCTTCATTTGGGTCTACAGGAGCTTTGTAAGCCGTCGAACAAAGCGCCTGGTCTCGTTCCTGCTTTTCGTGGAATCGGTAAGATGTCCCCGGAGCGAGGCGCCAAGTTGGAGCGTTCGACGACCTTGATGCTCATGCTTCGTGACGCTGCGATCTACGGCACCATTGCCCTGAACAACAAACTCATTGGCGAAGACATGCTCAACGCATGCATGGAAGAGAACCGCCGCAAGGGCTTCAAAAAAGACATCGGCACGCTGCTTCAAGAAAAGGGGGTACTCACTCCCACCCTCCACAAAGCCATCGCGGCGCGGTGCGAAGACGTCTTGAAAGACATATCTGGGCCTCAAGCGGCGATCAAAGAGACAATCCAACTCGACGATAGTGACAAAGAACTGACTCGCAAAAAGATCGAGATGCTCTTCGGCGAAACCGCCTCGAAGCTCTCCTTCCTTACCAGAGAACGTATCGAAGACTATCTGAAAGACGACAGCGATCGTGAAAAAGGCGTCCCGGTCCGTGGTCCTAAGAAGCCGAAAGAACAAACTCCCGCTGAAGTTATCAGCGGAGACGAGCCCATTAAAGGATACGAGATCGTTAAGAAGCTCGGTCAAGGAGCCATGGGAGCTGTGTATCGGGCGGTGAGAGCGTCCAACGGGGAGACCGTGGCCCTGAAAGTTCTCAAGCCCGACCTCTCCAACGATCAAGAATTTGTCCAGCGCTTCCTCCGAGAAGCCAAAGCTGTCGCCCGTTTGAATCATCCCAATGTTATTCGAGCCATCGATGTTGGTAAGTCGGGGAAGTATTATTACTTCGCCATGGAGTTCATTGACGGTCAAGCCATTGGAGATGTCGTCAAGCGAACGAAGAACCTCCCAGAGCGGGCCGCGCTTAAAGTGGTCAAGCAAATCGCTCTTGCCTTAGATCATGCCTGGAAGCACAAGATCATTCACCGGGACGTCAAGCCCGACAACATCATGGTCATGAAGAACGGCACGGCGAAGTTGACCGACCTCGGATTGGCGAGGACCGCACGGGAATCGACCTTGACCCTCACTGGTGTTGTGATGGGAAGCCCGGCCTATATCTCTCCGGAGCAAGCAACCGGTGAGAAGAACCTCGACACGCGCTCGGATATATACTCACTGGGGGCCACGCTCTTCCACCTGCTTACAGGTTGCGTCCCGTACGACGGTGACAGTCCCCTCCAGGTCATGTTGCGCCATATGAACGACCCGCTCCCAGATGTCCGAAAGAAAGTGCCCACTGTTTCTGAGGGAACGCGTCAGCTCATCTTTAAGATGATGGCCAAGCGTCCAGAGAGTCGGTTTCAAAACGCAAAGCAGCTCTACGACGCCATTCTCAGCACCGAGAAGCTCCTCGCCGGAACCAGCATCGAAGAATTGAGCCGTTCTCAAGCGGCGATGCGTCGCCACAAACCCGCTGGGCTTCCTTCTCCGTCAGGGAAATCCGGCCCACTCCCTGTGCCGAGTCCGAGTGCCTCTGGCGCGACGAAGGGCAAAGCACCGAGTGGCAAATCGTCTGGCGGCAATCAATCAGACCGCCTTCAAAAAGGCAAGAAGTCGAAGTCGGACAAGTCTTCGAAGAGCAAAGCGGATTCGGGCAAAAAAGCCGAGTTACGAGAGCGCATGAAAAAACTCAAGAAGCGCCGCATTTAAGGCGCTTCTTCGGCGTTCGGTGGCGCTTGCCAGTCGCCTCTTAGTTATTTCCCTGGGACTAGCTTTAGCTTCATCGTTCCCGCAGCGGTTCCATTTCCGCCAGGCGTCTTCACATCCCAGGTGACCGCGATCTTTAAATCGCCGCTCAACCAGATCTTTTTCTTGGGATCGTAGAGCTCTTGGCCATTGACGACATATTTAATGTTCACCATCTCAATGCCATTGTTGACCATCTTCTTTTTCGTCAATGTGCCGGAGACTTTCACGACTATGTGGCCGTTGGCATCAGGCTTATCTTGCTTCTCGTAGTTTAGCTCGCCGGAGATGAAGGTTCCGTTGCCCATGGCGATTTCGCGTTTCGCCTTCCAAGCTTTCTTTGCGCTAAACTCAGGATGAAAGAGCCGTGCGTTCGCGACGAGGCCCTCTTTCTCAAGAGTCTTAGCGGATTCACTGGGATTAGCCAGTTCGCGCTTGCTCTCTTTCCCTTCGCCATCCAAGGTGATTTTGACAAAGGCCTTGCCGAATGTCTTAAGTAACTCCTGCTGTGGTTTAGGGGATTTATCAAAGGGGATCTCGCGAATCTTACCGAGCTGTTTAAGGGTCATTCCCTTTCTGGCCATCTCTACATTCATGTTTTCAACGCCATTGATGATAGTGATGACTTTGAAATTGAAGATCGTTACTGAGAGGGTTTGGGCCTTCACGGAGTTTTGATATTGAATCTGAGTACTCGCACCAACCGTGACTTTCTCTGTCCCGACGTTCATTTTTATGTCGCTCTCAATGGAGTAAGTATATTTCGTCTTTTGCTCCACGACAGTGTCCTGAGCCAAGGCAGGCTGGACATACATGAAGAGTAGGAGAGAACTGAATAAGTAAATGGGCAGTGTTTTCACGGGAGACTCCAAGCTTTCATTGGATAGGCGAATGAGGCATTCATTTGGATGATAACGTTTTTAGAACTAAATCAATTCAGTTCGATTCAATTCGATGCTGAGATGACTGAGCGTGATAAAAATTTAGGATCGGCGATCGGGGAGGTGCTCCCACTTAATCAGATCCACGATTGTGTCATTGATA
>JARGOJ010000706.1 GCA_029210225.1 Planctomycetota bacterium | reverse complement strand
TGTCGTCATAGCAATCGCCAACTCTTCCACCTCCGGGTCACGAATCCGCGCCAAGACCGCCGCCATCAGCCCAATCTCTCCTCGATCCGTGAGATTCGGCATTCGCTGCAAGGCCCCCGCCAGGGCTGTTGGATCGCTAGACAACTTAAAATAAAGACCCCGAGCGGCCTCCCGAGCCCCGGATTGGGCTTCCTCGCTGTCAGGGCTGTTCTCGGCTTCTCGGGCGGCTTTGAGCGCTTCATTTAAGGGGGTCTTGACCCGATCTTTGTCGCTCTGCGCCTTGTTTAAGCGCGCTTGATTGCGCCACGCCTTGGCCCAACGGCTTGACGGCATAGCATCCCGGCGACGGCCCCGACCTTGGTCTGGAGCTGGGTCAAACTGAACCAAGTTCTTTTTAGAGGCTGTTTTATCGCGCTTCGAAGAGGCTACTTCAGCTCTTTCAGAGCTTTGCTGTTCGGAGCTGTCCGCGGTGAGGCGCCCGACCATAAAGCCCATACCTGCGGCGAAGAAGACCGCGGCCATAACCGCCGCCGTCGTCTTATTCTGATTTCCTGCCATGTCTTTTTCCTCAGCTCTAAGGCCCTGAACAAAACGGATTCTCTCTCTTATTGCCAAAAAATCTTCATTTTCGTTCATGAATTTTGCACGAAAGCTCAATTCTCCTGGCTAAGTCCCTTAATCAAGACGCAAGAAAGAAGGAATGGAAGAGTATGAGACCTAGAACAAACAAGCTCGTCACCCTCGTCGCAGCGATCTTTATTCCCGTGATGGCCTGGGGAGGCAGCTCCGAAGTCACCGCCAGCCGCCTCAACGTCCGCTCCGGACCGAGCACCGGCTACCGGGTCCTTGGCTCCGTCGCTCGCGGCACGGTTCTCGAAACCCTCGGCCCCAAAAGCGGCTCCTGGATTAAAGTCCGGTACAACAACCGTGACGCCTGGGTTCATGGCAATTACATGAAAACCGTTGCCACCAATAACACGACAACAACATCTTCCACTCAAACAAGTTACGTCACCGCAGGAAGCCTCAACGTCCGCTCCGGACCAAGCACACGCTACCGCCGCATTGGCTCCCTTAGCCGGGGCACCGCTGTTGAGGTGCTCTCCAGCAGCGGCTCATGGCGCAAAGTCAAGCTTCAAAGTGGCACCGGCTGGGTCCACGGGAAATACCTCTCGTCCTCCAAACCCAGCTCCACCACTCCAACAAGCTCATCCTCCACTCCTTCTCGTAAAGGCTATATCCAACTGTCCAACTCAGGACCCGGATACTTCGGCTATTACAGCGCCAACCGTCGCTGGGGCACCCCGACCTTTATCTACGGTATCCAGCGCGTTGCTCGCCGCTTCAAAACGGCCAACCCAAGCGCTCCCCGCCTCGGAGTGGGCGATATCAGCTACATGAACGGCGGCAAGATGTCTGGTCACGCCAGCCACCAAAAAGGCGTCGACGGCGACTTCCGTCCCCTTAAGAACAATGGCACCGAAGGCCGAGTCACTATCTTTCAGTCGACCTACAGCCGTAGCCTCAGTCAGAAGATGTTTGACCTCTTCGACCAAGAACTCCGTATCAAATACATCTTCTTCAACGACAAGAACACACGTCACACAACTCCATGGCCCAACCACGACAATCACTTCCACGTCCGCATTTATTGAACTTCAAAAAGCGAACTCAAAAGTGATTCAAATAGAAGACAGCGATCCTCCTTAGGATCGCTGTCTTCTATTTGGCTGAAATTAACACTGAATTAGCGAGGCAGAGACCGCGCCACCCGAAAGCCCACGTAGGGTTGAGGGACGTCGGGTTTCTCATAATCCCGCGCCGCTGTTCTGGAGAATAGCGGCTTCATTTTCACGTTGCCCCCACGAACAACCATCAGTGAAAAGACGCTATCCTTATCGATCGACTTCGGTCGCCAACTATTCGGACCATCTTTGTAGTTCGAGGTAAATGGATCTTCACACCACTCCGCCACGTTTCCAGACATATCCACGAGTCCAAAGGCATTCCAAATTCCAGCCTTGTCGTGAAGCTTCGCTCCTCTTGGTCTAAGCCGACTGTTTCGGTAGATCCAAATGTACTTAAATTGAAGACTGTCTCCCCAATAAAAGCGCGTTTTCGTCCCCCCACGACAAGCGTATTCCCACTCCGATTCACTGGGCAACCTCAATCGACCCCCGGCCAACTTGAGCCACTTCTTCGCATTGACCCAAGTGGTCCCATCAATCGGCAGGTCGTCCCCTTTTTCTCCCCGCTTATCCGACACTTTAAAAACGTCCCACTGCTTTTGAGTCAACTCCAAGCGACCCATTAGAAAGGGTTCAATAAGACAAGGATGAGCAGGGATTTCTTGAGTCACAACATCGACATAGGTTTGCTCCGGCCACTGACTCTTTACGTACTTCGCCTCGGCCTCAGGATTATTCGTCCCCATTTGATAACGATCACCAGGCAACAGTTGAAGCTCAACCCCCGTCTTCTTGTGTAAAAAAGTGGCTAAGCGATGACCCCGGCTCTTATCTCCTGGGCCATTGTAAGTCTCGGTCCTGAGCCATTTGTAGTCGTCCCCAAGACGCCCCGCGACATTCTCAATAACAAGGTCTTGAATAAGCGCATCCGTCGCAATCCAGGTTTTCCGTCGCTGCAACGTCTTCTTAGTCAAAGCCTTCAATGACTTCTTCGTCCAAACGGTCCAGGACTGACTTGTCTTGTTCCCAGCCTGATCTGTCACCAAGAGATCGACCTTCTGAGCATTCTCGGAGCTCTTAACCTTTAACTCGAAGCGCCCCTCTTCATCTAATTCAATCTCAATGCCATCAACTTGTAATTCGCATTGGCCATCATCACTCACCTTGCCCCTCAAAACACGGGACGGCAAAATGAGATTCGAGCCCCGGGCTTCCCCCACAAGTTTGACCTGTGGCCGGCTTCGATCGCAATAAACCGTGATTTTCTGAGTCACTTGATTCGCTTCGGGCCCGGCCAAGATCGTCAGGTCATTGCTCCCCTCTTTCAAAGGGACACTGCCAACAAATCGCCCGTTCGCTTTCGCCTGGAATTTGAGCGTCCCAACCTGGACCAAAACCGGGCCCCAGCTTAATTGCCCCGCGATAGATAAGGACTCCTGGCTCGTCCAATAAACCTCTGATTTATCCTTCTTCAATCCGTCAAAGCGATATCCCTTGAGCTCCAACGGATCCCGCCGAGTGAAACCCACTTGAGAGACAATGACCCCAACAACGAGCAACAAGAGCACAATGGGTCCGAAAATAAGCAGTTTTCCCAGCTTGGCATTCTTTGGAGCTCCCTCACGCAACGATTCCAGCCAATCGGCCATTGTCGGACGCTGTTCAACCGTCTTCACTAACGCTTGCTGGACTAAGCCATCGACCCAATCGGGCACTTTCGAGTTGACCGCTCGGACCTTCCGAGGCTCTTGAGTTGCGAGGGCCGCGTATAGCTCGGCGGTCGAGCGTCCCCCATAGGGCGGCTCCCCGGTGAGACAGAAGAAGAAAGTGGCAGCCAAGCCCCAGGTGTCAGCTCGGTCACTCGTCGGACCGAAGTCGCCGTGAGGGTCCAGCTGCTCCGGGCTCATATAAGCTGGGGTTCCCACGCCTTCCTGTGTCACAGTCACCGTCAATTCAAGCTCTTTAAACGTATTCCCCAACTTCGTTGGATCCCGCTTCACAAGCCCAAAGTCGAGGAGTACTGGGCGCCCTGTTTGTTTTTCAATGACGATATTGGAGGGTTTAATATCCCGGTGAATGATCTGACATGAATGGCAATAAGCGAGCGCATCCGCAATCTCCGCGATATTCGCAATCGTCGACGGAATATGAGGAACTGATCTTCAAGGGTTTGCCCATCGATCAACTCCATGGCAAACCAGGGAATGCCGTCGTCATGGCCGAACTCAAGCACCTTCACAATACGAGGATGATCTAAGCTCGCGAGGGCTCGGGCCTCCCGCTCGAATCGCTTCACCGCCTCAGAGCTTGGGTCGTCAGACAGCATGAGCTTCAAGGCGACTTTTGTTTTCGTCTCGGTATGCTCAGCGACCAGGACGATCCCCATGCCCCCCCGAGTCAACTCTTTGAGAATCGTGTAAGGACCGACTGTCTTGCCCGCCAGCGCTCCCTTCTTGCCGCTCTGAAGCATATTCTTCAGGCGTGATCGATCGATGCCAGAAGTCATACCAGAGTGAGACACCCGAGAGTGGGAGAGGCGGCCTGAGCTTCTCGCCACCCGGCTCTGACTCTCAATAAGCCCCCCAGCCGAGCTTCCCGAGCCGCTTCGCATCGCGTCTAGATCATTAAAGAGTGACTGAACTTGCTCGGCCGTGAGGCTGCCCGATTCCAGTAGGACCTGGCAGAGGTTTCGATTTTGAGCGATCGCGTTCTGATACGCTCCGGCGATGAGGTCCTGGCTAAGCCAACCAAGCTCAATAATGCGCCGTCCAAACCACTCGTTCTCGTTCAAGATCCGCCCGATTCTCGAAAGTCTATTTTTTGGGGCGACCTAAGGCCCCATTCAGTCCCGGTCAATCTTAACGCGCCTTTCTCCCCGTGAGTATGACCGATTCACACAAAATTACCGGCTCGGCGACCAAAGACTTGTTTGCCACGCGCTGAGCTCTGAGCTGTTTCTAATCTGGTACACAGAGCAGCCGCTGAGAATCCGCAAGGAAGGCGTCCTCAACGGCCTCAACAAGTCGACTTCTATCAGCGGCTAAAACTCAGGGCGTCCCGCCACTTTTCCCCTTGCTAAACTCCCAAGACTCTCCAAGAGTTCAATACAAGTCCAAAAGCTCGCTCAAAGCTGCGATTTCCACGGCCCCACCCCATTCATTCACGACCTCTTTTTGAGGATTGAACCAGACAGCCTTCATTCCAACAGCGATCGCACCATGGCAATCCACGGCCAGGTCATCACCAATCATGACGCTCTCGTCTGCCCGTGCGCTCGCCAATTCCAAAGCGTGGAGAAAAACCCGTGAATTGGGTTTCTGGACTCCGACATCGTCCGAAGTCACCACAACATCAAAGTAACCCAGGAGCTTGGCTTCTTCTAATTTAATGAATTGAACCTCTTTGA
>JARGOJ010000705.1 GCA_029210225.1 Planctomycetota bacterium | reverse complement strand
GTAAGTCGACCGTCTTTGTCTCCCCGGGAGCCTTCTCTGTTGCCTCTGGATCAGGTTCTTGGGAGCTCCGCGACCTCGACCCGAAGAGCGGCACTGTCAAAGCTTGGCACCCCCGTTTCCCAGAGGCCAGTCAAGGCGTCTCGATTAAAAAAGGCCAATCTCAGGAAATCGAACTTCAGCTGCGCGTGGAAAACCTCAAACAGCAATAGCGAGATAGAAACTATGTCACCACGTTCTGTCATACTGCCCCTCCTGACTCTCCTCGTTGTGCTGGTCTCCGTGCCTGCCGAGGGACAGGATGCGTTGAGCAAAGAGATACTCAAAAAGCTCGAAGAACAGCAAAAGAACAACCTCGCGCTGCAAAAGAGGCTTGAGGCTCAAAATAAAAAGCTTCAAGATCAAATCAATGACGTTAAAAAAGTTCTAGAAAGAGCGAAAAGCACCGAGGCAGAGCTTGGTCGCGTCAAAAAAGAGAATAAGAAGTTCCGAGAGCAGCTCGGCAAACTTGAAGAAAAAATTGATGAGCAAGAATCCCGACCGGCGCCAAGCGCCACGCTCCCAGACAATGTCAAAGAGCGATTCGAGAATCTTGAAGGCGACTTGACGAGCCTCAAAGAGAAGAGTGAGTCGCTCTTCGATAAGACCGCCAAGAAATTGATCTTCTCAGGTTACATTGATGCAGGAGCCTTTGTCCCCACCGGTAATGGAGTCGGGTTTATCCCCGATTTCAGGAACACCCTGGCGAGCCGCTTTCCTAGCAAGACCTGGTTATTCCTCGGGGATCCGTGGACCACTCCCGTCAATTCGAGAAATGAGCCCGCCGACACCGATGGGTCCTTCGCCCTGCCCTTCGATAACATCAATTCTGGCGGGCGCTCTTCATTCATTATCAACGAGATCAATCTCGACCTCTTCGCCCAATTGCACCCCAAAGTTTCAATCAATGCCAGCGTCGATTTCCTGCCCCGTTTTAAGGGGGATGGAGAGCTGGGAGACATGATTGATGTCGACCTTGGATTCTTGCGTTATGAGCCCTTCGATAATTATGATTTGACCCTCGAATTTGGAAAATATATCTCTGTTTTTGGCCTTGAGTATCGTCGTCAGGAATCCAACGACCGAATTGGAGTGACGCCATCACTCATTGCCCGTTATGTCTCCGGGCGCCCCATTGGAATAAAGATGAGGCAGCGTTGGTTTAAGAAACGATTGACCCTCAACCTGGGATTGCAAAACAGTTCAAGTCACATTGAAACCTTCTCCTTTGGCGAAGAGATAGACAGCAATGATGGCAAGCATGGCAGCGGCCGCTTGTCCTATGATTTCGCTCATCTCATTGGAGTTGAAGTCTTCGAGATTGGTGTCTCTGGAGAGATCGGCGCGCAGAATTTACAACGCAGTAATGAAGTCTTGCAACGTCAGTTTGACTTCGATGTCCGCTTCGCAATGAAGGGCTTCGAGCTGCGTGGCGAATTCATTAAGGGCAAGATACCAGGGCAGGGTGAAGAAGAGGCGGAGAGTCTGGACTTTGAAGGCGCCTACATTCAGCTTAGTCAACGGCTTGAGCAGGCGTCTCTGCCCTTCGTTATTGTCCCCTATGCTCGCTGGGGCTATCGCAGGGCTCTTCATCGCGGTGATATCTTCGCCTATCGCTCCCACTCTTCACGAGTCACGAGCGGCGTTCGCCTCGAATTCACCGACGAGATTGTCCTCAAACTGGAATATCTACACAACATGGAGCATGGCGCAGTGCCAAGTTTTGCCAACGATCTCTTTGTCGCATCGCTGGTGGCATCGTTTTGAAAGAAAGTAAATGACAATGCGCGTGACCTTCAAAAAGACCTTTCTCTTCTACCTTGGGCTTGTCTCCGCCGCCCTATTGCTGCCCTCTGCCTGCAGTGATAGCAGCAGCCTGGGGCGCAGCGATTCATCGTTCTTCAGTGAGGAAGAATGGAAAATCATTCGCTCTCTCGCAGCCGTTCCGGCACCTCCACCGGCCGCAACAAACCGCTTCGCTGACAATCCTTTGGCCGCAGCCCTCGGTCAGAAGTTCTTTTTTGACCCACGATTTTCAGGTCCGCTGGTCAACCAAGAGAACTTTAATACGAATGAGGGTGGCAATGGCCTAGCGGGCCAAGCGGGGAATCCTTTAGATGGAGCGATTGAAAGGGTTGCCTGCGCCACTTGTCACAACCCCTCAACAGCCTTCGCCGATTCGCGAACGATTTCAGAGAATGTCTCCCTCGGTGCAAACTTCGGGCAGCGCAACGCCCCAACAATTCTCAACACTGCTTTCAATGATTTCTATAATTACGATGGCCTCTTCGATTCGCAATGGGCTCAAGCGCTTAATCCTATTGAAAATCCAGACGAACACAATTTCAGTCGTGTCGGTGTCGCTCTGGCCATTCTCCAAAATCATCAAGCTGAATACGAAGCGATCTTCGGCCCCTTACCAAACCTAAATGACGCAGCGCGCTTCCCCCAAGTCCCGAACCCACCCGTCTTCGTGGGGCAAGGCCGGCCTGGAGATAGCGCCGCCGACCCAAGCCCGGGCGGCGCCCTTGATACCTTCGATGGAATGACCCCCAGTGATCAACAACTCATCAACGAGATCTTCGCCAACTTCGGGAAAGCGGTCGCCGCATACGAACGCTTGCTCATCAGCCGTGATTCGGCCTTCGATCGCTTTGTCGCCGGTGAGAATCGAGCCCTAAGCGCCGATCAAAAACGCGGCTTGAAGTTATTCATTGTCGATAGCCTCTGCGTCACCTGCCACAGTGGTCCAAACTTTACCGACAATCGATTTCACAACCTCGGTGTGAAGCAGGCCGGCGCTCATGTCCCCTCCCAAGACCAGGGCCGCTTCGGCGCCGTTCCTGCTCTCCTGTCCAGTGAATTCAATGGAACCGGTCCCTTCAGCGACGATCCAGCCGCTGGGGCTCGGAAGCTCTCAGGTCTGACTCAAGATAGTCGCCAGCTCGGGCAGTTCAAAACCCCAACTTTGCGAAACATCGATCTGACCGGCTCTTACTTTCACACCGGCTTTAAATCGTCACTCTGGGACGTCGTCGATTTTTACAACCACGGGGGTGATCGCAGCGGCTTCGCTGGAATTCAATCTGTCCGTATCAACGACCTAAATATGACTGAAACCCAGGTCAATGATCTCGTCTCCTTCCTACGAACCCTCAATGGTGCGCCGCTCCCAAGCAACCTCACAAGCCCCCCTGCAGGGATCCCCTTTCCTCCTCCGTGAGAAGGACAGCTATTTAATTCGCAGGGGTGGTCCGCCACTGCGACAAGGTCTCCCTATCGATCTTGACCCTCTGTTTTGCTGTGGTTCGGCGACCCGAGCTCGTTGGATCGGGCTTCGCCCTCACCAATCCGGCCCCCTCGCAAAACTAACTCAGCTATTTAACTCGCAGGGGAGATTTATTTAATGGGCACGAGGCGGTTATAGGGGCTATCGATGACTTTCAAGCCCTTGATTCTCAAACCAGATCGTCGCTCGGCTTGTTTGAGTAGCATTTCTGGTTCGGCAAAGACATTGCCGAGGCGCCAACGACGAATGATCTTATCGTCCCCTGCCGAGACTAAAGAGCCTCCATTAGCTTTGAAAATAACAGCGCGGATCGATTCCTTATGCCCCCGGAGAACCAGGGCTCGACGACCGCTGGGCATTTCCCAGATGACGACGTCGCCTTCGTCCCCAGCGCTGGCTAAGGACAGTGAGTCGGGGCTGAAGGCGAGGCTCTTCACGTCGCCGCGGCTCTTTAAGGTTCTTAAGAAGCGGGCTCGGCCCCGTGCTTTATCGAAGTTCCAAAGCTTGATCTCTCCGAGTTCGCCCGCAGAGGCGAGATAGGCGCCATTGGCGCTGAAGGCGAGACTGTGAATAGGGTCACGATGATCTCTGAGCACTTGTATCTGCTTGGCCTTGGAGTCTTTGCAGTCCCAGATGCGCAGGCTTCGATCGTCACTGCCTGAGGCGAGGAAACGACTTTTGGGACAGAAGGCCAGGGTGTTGATCACTTCGCTGTGTCCGGTGAGGGGCGGACACAAAGGGCTGGCCTTGATCTCTTTAGTCAGGGTCCAGAGCTGAATCTGCTTCCCTTCACCAGCGAAGGCGAGGACCTCACCATCCGGGCGATATGCGAGGCTTCTAACAGCGCCGCTGACGTCCTTACGAATAGTCTGACGAGGTTTGGAGTCTTGGAGACGCCAGAGAGCGACCGTACCATCCTTGCTGGCCGAGGCGAAGCTCTGATCGCTTGGGTGAAAGGCCACGCTATGCACTGCGTCCTTATGGAACTGAAAGGATTTTGATTGTTGAGGGTTCTTCAAGTCCCATAGCTTGATGGTGTTGTCAAAGCTGGCGGAGAGCAATGTCTGTCCGTCTTTGCTTGCGGCGAGGCTTAAGACTTCGCGCTCATGTCCTTTGAAGAGCAGGGTTCTGTTGTCCTGGCTGACATCCCAGATGCGTAAGCTTTGATCGACACCGACGGAGACGAGCCGGCCTCTTTTGTTTAACAGAGCGAGGCCGAGGACAGCGCTTTCGTGTCCGCGAAGGGAGAGTCGTGGGGTGCCGCTCTCGACATCCCAAAGGCGGACGGTTTTATCTGAGCTTACCGAGGCGAGGGTTTTTGAATCTAGCGAGAAGACCACTCCATTGACGCGATCTTCGTGGCCTTTCAGGCTTGTGAGTTCTCGGCCAGTGCTGACCTCCCAGAGACGTGCGGTTTTATCCATACTTCCCGAGGCGAGAGTTTTGCTGTTATGGCTAAAGGCTAAGCTGCGGACACCAGCTTCGTGTCCTGTGAGAACACGGACTTTTTTGCGCGTTTTTAGATTCCATAAAATGATGGTTTTGTCTTCACTTGCGGAGGCTAGGAATTGGCTGTCAGGGCTGATGGCGACTGCTCTTACAACATCGCTGTGAGCTTTGAGTGAGGCTAGGGGTTCGCCCCCAGTGATGTTCCAAAGGCCGACGGTGTTATCGGAGCATGCGGTCGCTATGATTTTCCCGTCGGGAGTGATAGCGACTGAGTTAATCGATTCGTCATGGCCATCGATTTCGGCCTCGTCATCGCTTATCAGTTGACCCT
>JARGOJ010000704.1:351-5106 GCA_029210225.1 Planctomycetota bacterium | reverse complement strand
TCCCAACAAAAAATGCTCAGCCAGAGTGTTCCAGAAACCAGGGTCCAAAAGGTCACGATCGCCATGGGTTCCCCGCGGTGAATTCGCTTGATAAGGACGACATAGACGCCAAGCGAAGCTGTCCCCGCCACGAAATAGGCGTCTCCAACAACAAGGTCCATATCGAGGACCGCGTTGAGATCTCCTTGGAAAACGACCCAGAGGGCGCCGACCATAGCGAGGCTCAGGGCGACGAGGCGCAGAGGAGATGTTCTTTCTCCAAGTAAGAAAAATGCGAGGACCGTTGCGAATCCGGGGGCGAGAGTGAACAAAGCGCCAGTGTTGATGGCGTTGCTAGTTCGGAGAGCTTCAAACATGGCGACGAAAAAACCAACAAGTGGTGCGCTTAAGAGCGCGTAGCGGAAGAATGAAGTGGCACTCGGGATCCATTCTCGTCGGTATCGTAGCGCGACCAGGGGAAAGAAAATGAGCGATGCCAAGGCAAACCTGAGCAAGGTTAACACCGTGCTGTCTAGGAGGCCGGAGATGGAGGAGACGACGGGGAATGACGTCGCGACCAAGATGGCGGATAGCAGCATTGAGGTGTGGGCCCGGGCTGTCTTCGTCATAGTGGACTGGCTTCTAAATAAGAGATGATTTATCTTGACTTCAAGATACTTTCTTTTATCTTGAAGTCAAGATAAGTTGATTTTTGGAGATCATTTATGGATGCCGTTGATGAAATTTTACAGCCGTGGCGCCGTGAACGTCCGGACCTAGATGTGAGGGCAATGGGTGTGATCGGCCGACTAAAGAGAGTCCATGGCGTCCTGAATAGGGAGACGTCCAAGACTTTTGCGGCCTATGGGTTGAACCCCGCGAGCTTTGACGTCCTCGCCACTCTGCGTCGCTCTGGTGCTCCCTATTCCTTAGTTCCAGGAGAGCTACTCAGGACAATGATGGTGACCTCAGGGACCATGACCCATCGTATTGATCAATTAGTCAAGGCGAGATTGGTTCAACGGGAGCGGCATCCTGAGGACGGTCGCAGCGTTGTCATTACATTGACAGCAAGCGGACTCGAACTTATTGATAGGGTGATGGGAGACCATGTTGAGACGCAAAATAGACTGCTCTCTCGGCTAACTGTTGACCAGGGGACGGAACTGAATGGCCTGCTAACGAAGCTTCTCAGGAGTTTTGATCCGCCTCATTGAGATCAGAGCGACGACGATTTGGGAAGCGGCACATGGCACAGTTCTTGCACTCGTTCAATCTTTTCGTTCGGCTAAAAAAGGAGCCTCGTTATGAAGACGGTCATAGTTGTAAATCATGATGGAATGGGACATGGTGATGCGGAGCTGGGCCGCAAAATACTCCGCACATTTTTTACCAAGGCGCCTCAATTCAAAGACATTGAAGCGATTGTTTTTTACAACTCAGGAGTGCGTTGCCTGGCCAAAGGGTCCGACTATCAACAACCGCTCTCGACTCTCTTTGAAGACGGCGTTGATTTGATCGCCTGTGGCACCTGTGTCGATAAATTCGAGTTGAGAGAAAAGATGGCCTTTGGAGAGATTGGATCCATGGATCAGATCCTTAAAGAGTTGGAGGCCGCGGCCAAGGTCATTACGCTTTGAAGTTCGCGGTGGCGAAATAGCCTGAGAATTTGGAGTCGAAGACCTAATAACTCCCCGACGCATTATTAAAGTGGTTTGATAGTAAGGACTCGGCCAATCATGTTTCATCGTTGAGTTCGTGGGGAAATCCCCTGGTGGGAGCCCCACATTAGGTCGTTCTATCGTTACTTGAGTCAATGTGCCTTTCGCGATTTCCAGGACCAAAATTTTGGTGGGTGAATGTTGCGAATATTTCCGTAAAGACCTCTAAGTTTCTTGCTCCAGAGTTGATTCGTTGTGTAGTAGTAGATGGGGATTACAGGTCCTCGATCGATCAATAGCTTTTCGGCCTCCTGTAAGATTGCTTCGCGAATCTTCAACATATTTTCGAGTGTTTTCGCGGCCAAGAATTGCTGAAGCTTGTCTTTCAACTCTGGAAGGTCTTTCAAGAGAGTCGCCACCTGAGCTGGATTGTTTAGGATCTCCTGAATATTCTCTGAGCAATTAACGAGGCGATCATAACGCTGATTTGACCAGCCGGTTTTGTTGCTGGTTCCATTCGTGACCCACAAATTCAAAAACGTCGCTGGATCTGTGAAATCGCCGATCCAGCCAGAACGAGCAATTTGATATTGACTTTTTTCTATCCTATTTAGAAAGTTGTTCCACTCGACTTTCTCGAGTGTGACCTCAAGACCAATTTTTTTCCAATCCTCCGCAATGCTCTTCGCGATGTCTTGGTGAGGACCTCCTGAATTGCAAAGAATCGTAAGAGGTTTTAGCCCTCGACCTTTTGGGTACCCAGCTTTGGCGAGGAGTTCTTTGGCTTGTTTCACTTGCGACAGGTGTCGCGTGGCATCTTTAGAATCGACATTTTTGTAGTTGTAGAAGCCTGGTGGAACGATTGAAAAAGCCGGCTTTTGGTTTGCTTGGACTACTCTGTCTACAATTTTTTGTCTATTGACAGACAGCGATAGAGCCTTTTGTAGAAGCAATCCACGCTTCCCCGCAAAAACAGGGTCCTTGACATTGAAGCGATAAAAATAAGTGGTCATGGCTGGATGACTAACGAAATCATCTCGTCTAGACAGATTTCTTACCTTCTTATGGGGCAGATAAGGCAACCAGTCAAAGTGACCCTCTAGATAAGCAGAGAGTCTTTTTTCCGGGTCCTCAATAAAACGCACCTGAATGGTCTTTAACGACACCGTTTTGGCATCCCAATAGTGTTTGTTCTTATTGAGTTCGAAGGATGTCTTATTCGATTTCTTCATGAGAAATGAACCATTGGTAACAATGGATTTCTCAAAGGGCGCCTCATATTGGATTAGTCCAGTCAGGTCCTTTTTATAAACCGGGCACATGAAATAGGCGCTTGTTATATCTAAAAAATAGGGTACGGCAGATTTTAACGTGACTTGCAACTTGGAATTATCAAGAGCTTTTACCCCAACTTCTCGGCCGAAGCGAATCAATTCATTGGCAATGAATCTCTTTCTCACGTCGTCGGGGAGTTGGAAGAAATATTCAATCTTCGGGTCGTCAAACTGAGCATTTTTAATGATTTCAGCGCAAATGTTCTTTGACTTGATTGCAAATTTCTTTGCGCCTTTAATGGAATGGAGCAGGTAGCTGTGACTCGATTGAATATCTCCTCTTAACAAGCGAAACCATGCCCACTGGAAGTCTTTTGCGGATACACTTTCGAGACGTTTCCCATCTTTCACCCAGTGAGCATTCTCCCGAAGAAAAAATGTATAGGTCCGAGCATCGGTTGAAAGTTCCCAACGTTTTGCTACTCCGGGGATCGGCTTCAGTGTTTTGGGATGATGGACCGTCAAACCTTCATAGAGGGCGAGTGCGAGGCGATGTTCGTTCAAACTTGTCATGTAAACGGGATCCACATAACGTATTGGAATGCCGCTCGCTATTCTGATCGTATCTCGCTCTTCTGCATCCACTGGTGCAAGGATCAAGGATCCTGCAAGAGCTCCAATTAGAAAGCTGTTGATTCTTAACTTCATTGTCTCTCCCTGGGATAAATGATTTTCGGTCCTGGATTCTCGCTGCCTGCCGAGACAATCGAAATCTCTGTCCAATGACGAAGGTCTTTCAGTGATGCGCGATCTCAAACACAGCGAGGCTCGCATGCTCGAAAAGTTCGCAATCCTCGCGAACAGCATGAATGTCTCTTCCTTAGCAAGGGCTGTAGGAGGAGAGCCACCTCCAAAAAATTGTAGTCAGGATAAGTCAGCAGTTAATACCTCGAAAGTCTCGACTGGTTTGACGAAAAGCCAGGACTATGGTTTCTCCGGCACAGCGTCTCGATAGCATTGTGCGAAGTGCTTTGACGAATGGAAGAGCTTTCAGTCTACTTTGAGGACCCAGACTCCTGAACATCAGTATCTCAAGCGTAGTCGAGGCACCATTTTGTCGCCAGCAGTAACTCAATCTTTTCCTCCGAGGCGGACTAGGACTTTTCGATGCAATTCCCAATTCTCGGTCATAGTCTCAAATGAGTTCTGTATTCTCACCCACCCGCTGTGTGAGGTCATTCACGCCCGTCAAATCCGTCGCGAGCCTCTCGTATCGTGTCGTGGTGCTCGCGGGCCCAACCAATCAATGCCCACAGGGGCTTGATCAAGTCTTGGCCAAGCTCTGTCAATGAATACTCGACCCTCACTGGCACCTCGGCGTGGACGACTCGGGACACATAGCCCTCGCGCTCAAGCTGCCGTAGTGTGCGAGTCAGCATCCGTTGCGAGACCCCAACGATTCTCCGTTTCAAGGCATTGAAGCGCTCCGACCCCTTTGACAACGCCAACAACACGATGATCGACCACTTGTCGCCGAAGCGTGCCACAACATCGCGGATGGGACAGTCCTCCGTATTCTCAAAGATAAAGCGATCGCCATTGCTTGCTTCTGTGGCCATCGAAACCTCCCTGGTTCTCTTCGTGTGCCTTACTCACAATAAAGTACCTTCTTGACGCCTAAGAGTCAAGTTTGCATCCTGGTATTCAATAGTAACCATGTTCCAGGAGGGCTTTTATGTCTGTGATTATTGTGTTTTGGGGGCTCTATGTGACGAGCTTCTTTGGGATCCACTGGCTCGTCACTTCGGAGGATCGCTGATATGTTTATGGGTCACTACGCG
>JARGOJ010000704.1:0-304 GCA_029210225.1 Planctomycetota bacterium | reverse complement strand
AATTCCTAGATATCTTGATGATCACCTTTGTCCCTCTCGGACTTGAGACGCTCAGCCCCCATCGTTTTCTCGATGCTTCCTTTATGAATATGCATTCGGACATGCCCGTCAGCCACGATGTCCTCCCGGTGCTGGGTTGGACTTTGGGCTTCGCTGGGGTGGTCTGGGCCCTCACCCGAAACAGTAAGGCTGCCCTTTGGTGTGGTGGACTGATCGCATTTCACGAGATCCTCGATCTCGTCGTTGGTTTTCCCCATCGTCTCGCAGGCCCGGAGACCCCAGAGTTCGGCCTGGCCCTCTACAA
>JARGOJ010000703.1:2000-5110 GCA_029210225.1 Planctomycetota bacterium | reverse complement strand
CGCTTTATTCGAGAAGCCAGAATTACAGCCTCGCTCTCGCACCCAAACATTCCGCCGATTTATGAATTGGGAATGAACAGCTCTGGCGAACATTACATGCTCATGAAGGTGATTGAAGGCCAATCACTAAAAGAGGCGATTTCTGAAGTTCATAGCTTGGGACAATCAAATCCCAAAGAAGTCCGGCGACTGTTAGAAGCGCTCGTGAAGGTCTGTGAGGCTGTGGCCTACGCTCACTCTAGAGAGGTCATTCACAGAGACTTGAAGCCTGAAAATATCATGATTGGTGAGTTCGGCGAGGTCATGGTCCTGGATTGGGGGTTGGCCAGAGATTTCAGCGACAAAACGGTCGTTGAGAGAGTGGGAGGGCATCCTGAGAAATTTTTGGAATTGAAAGAAGCGGCGCAGAAAGAGGGTCTGACAGGGAAGGGCGATTTGTTGGGAACCGTGGGTTACATGGCGCCGGAGCAAGTTGACGGAGAAGCAAATAAGCAGTCAGACGTCTTCGCGTTGGGGGCGATCCTTACGGAGATATTGACCGGGAAGAAGGCGATTGCTGGGGATTCAGTCATCTCCAAGTTATCCTCGACCATTCACGGACGTATATCTGGACCTCGTCAACTTGATGGTCGGTCACCGAGAGAATTGAACGCGCTGGCGTTAAAATCAATGGCGATGGAGTTTGAACAGCGCCTAAGCGCTGTTCAATTATTTGTTCAAGACTTAAAGGCGTTTTTGCTCGGAGAGGACTTGGACAATTATCACTATAGCTGGTTTGAGCGTTCTCAACGTTGGCTAAGCCGCCGCCCTACGCTCTTGATTTCTAGTCTTCTCATTGGGATTTTGCTGCTTAGTTCGCTCTATTTCTGGTCTGTCTTGGAGGATGCTGAGCTTCGTCGAATTGAATCTAGACAAGCGTCAGACACAGCCGTGGCTAAGAAGGAGAGGATTGAAAGAGTGCTGCGTTTGTTTGAAGAGGCTGCGGACGCGGCAGCCCGAAATTCAATTCCTCAGGATAAGATTGCCACTGTGGAAGAGGCCCTGACTTTGGGAGGGCGCACAAAAGCGAATCTGTTGAGAGCTGCCTCCATATATAAACTGGGGCAGCGCAAAGACTTGAGCGAGGATGTCTTAAAGGAGGTCACGGGACGATTTGCTCCGGCCTATGACGCACTGTACCAGTTGCACCTCCTCGATCCCAAGTCCATTGATCCAAAGGAAAGTTCAGAGCACTTAGAGCGTATTCTTGAGCTATCAAGAGCGAGAGGTGATGAGAATCGATACGTTTACATCGCTCGCCTGAGTGAGGCATTTCGTGGGGCGAAGTGGTCGGAAGCCGTACTCTTGAGCGAGCGATGTAAAGACGAGTTTGCGGCCAATCCCTATTTTTTCTATCGCCGTGGACTGATGAATAGCTCACTTAAGGAATACAGAAAGGCCTGGAAAGACTTTCGTTATGCTTTGAAGCTTGACGGGAAATCGGCGCTCTTTGCGTTGCACTTCGGCTACGCTTGCGAGAGAGTGAACCGGCGCTTTGATGCGAAGATAAATTATGATCTTGCAATTTCTCTCGATGCAAACTGCATCGAGGCTTGGGTGGCGCGAGCTAAGATTCGGAGGCAGAACAACAATTTAATACAGTCCACTCGTGATTGGCGAGAGGTCCTCGTTTTGGATCCAAAGAATGAGTTGGCGAATGAACTGCTTGTTGTGGACCTCTTGGCCCTGAGGAAGAGCAAGGAGGCTATGTTGGTCGCGAATAAGGCACTTGACCTCCTACCCAATTCGGCAACAATGTATCGTGCGAGGGGACGTCTTTACGTTGCCAAGGGAGAGCTCGAAGAGGCGATTCGTGATTATAAAGTCGCTGTTCGATTAAGTCCCGAGGACCCGTCTTTTCGTTTTGAATTAGCTTGTGTCTACTTCGCTCAAAAGGATCTAAGTAAGGCCAAGGAAATGTTTGAGGAAATCCTTGGCAAAAACCCAAAGGATGGCGCGGCATTTTTCATGATTGGCAGGGTCTCTTTTGCGAAAAGGAATTGGAGTCGGGCTGATGCTCTGTTTACGAGGGCCATCTCCGTCGACCCCAAGGTTGCGCGCTACTATTTCTACCGCAGTATGAGTCGTTCTCGGCAGAAGAAGCTGAAGGCTGCCATTGTGGATGTAAGCAAAACAATTTCAATAGATCCGAATTTTGCAGAAGCGTATCGGAATCGAGGACACTTGTTTAAAGCTTTGGGTCAAAACAAAGAGGCCGCCCTGGATTTTGAGAGTTTTTTGCGTCTCGCGCCGAAGGACCCGAGCATGTCAGAGAAGCGTTCCTTTATTCAAAAGCATTTAGGGCGAGCGTCGAAACACTAGCCAAGTGTTTCGATGGCCAATTATGGTAAACCCCATGGACTTAAATCAAAGACAATACGATCTGATTTTAGAGCAGGGCCATATCCCAAAGGAGCGCTTGGAACAAGCGTTCACTCATCCCAATCGTCGGATCTACAATGACTTCGTTGAGTTTCTCATACACAGTCTGATGCTTCGCGCCGACATCGCCTTAGGCATTCGTCAGCAAGCGACTCAGTTCAGTGCTCGAAGGGCTCCAGCCAATCCATCGGATCCGCCTTCAGCGAAAGATTTTGAGCGACTTTTTCAAGAGGCCCAAATCACCGCTCCGCTCTTCTCTCCCCATGCCCGGGTGCAATTCAAATTGCTTGAGAAGCTGGGTGAAGGAGGAATGGGCGTTGTTCATAGAATTGAAGACAAGAAGCTCGGGCGAACGGCGGCGTTGAAGGTATTAGCAGGCTCGGGAGCGACCCCGCGGGCTATCGCGAGATTCGTGAGGGAAGCGAAGATTACTGCGTCCCTGGTTCAACCGAACATTCCGCCGATTTACGAATTGGGAATGAACAGCTCTGGCGAACATTACATGCTCATGAAGGTGATTGAGGGACAATCTCTGAAAGCAGCTATTGCTGACGTTCATGGCTCGGTAAATGCTGACCCAAAAGAGATACGACGATTATTAGAAGCGCTAGTGAAGGTCTGTGAGGCTGTGGCTTACGCTCACTCTAGAGAGGTCATTCACAGAGACTTGAAGCCTGAAAATATCATGA
>JARGOJ010000703.1:0-1900 GCA_029210225.1 Planctomycetota bacterium | reverse complement strand
TTGGTGAGTTCGGCGAGGTCATGGTCCTGGACTGGGGACTCGCTCGGGACTTCAGTGACGAGCATGATGAGGACGAGGTTTTTAGCGATCAGCAATCCCAGGAGTTGAAGGACGCGGCTCAGAAAGAGGGGCTCACAGGAGCCGGCGATTTACTAGGGACCGTCGGATATATGGCGCCAGAGCAAGTGGATGGGCGGGCAGATAAACAGTCTGACGTCTTTGCACTGGGAGCTATTCTCACAGAGATACTAACGGGCAAGCCCGCGATTTCAGGGGAAGGTCTCATTGCCAAGCTCTCGGCAACGATTCAGGGGCGCATAAGCGGGCCTAGAGACTTGTTAAGGTCTGCCCCCAAAGAATTGAACGCGTTGGCTATAGAGGCTATGGCCATGAACTCTCAGAGCCGAATGGAGAGTGTTGAGCTCTTTCGATTGGATCTAAAGGCTTATCTAGTCGGTGAGAATTTAGAGTCCTACACGTACGGATTTCTTGAGCGCTCTCAGCGTTGGATAGCCCGAAACCCAAGCATTTTGAGTTCAAGCGTTCTTTTGCTCCTCTTGCTTGTTGGTGGGTTTTACTTTCAGCAGAGTTTACAAGCCGCGGTGGAAAAGGAGGCTCACTCTAGAGCGGAGGAGTTGACAGCTAAAGGCTTGAAAGCGCGTTTCGAGAAGTCAATGGAGTTGTTCAATAAAGCAGAGGCTAGCATTGGAGCGCTCAAGGAAGAGGGCCTTTCTAGAAAGATTGAAGAAGGGTTAAAGCTCGGCGGACGTACCGAGTCTCAGTTGTTGCGCGCCGCCGAAATCTATAGAAAGGCAAAGCTGTTCGATCAGAGTCTTCAAATTTTGAATGAGATCGAAAAGAACTATTCCCCGGCCTACGAGGCTTTATACAAAATGCACTTGGTCGAGTCTCGAGAGACGAATAACCAGTTCACCTTGACTATTCCATTTAAACGATTGATTCGGCGAGCAAATAGGAGGAGGGAAGAGAATGAATATACTCTAATGGGGGAAGCATTTAAATCATTTAGGTCTGGTGACTGGCAGGAGACTATTGCTTTCTGCGATCGGATGGAGAAATTTACTACGAAACGATTTGAACTCTATGTCGTTAGGGCCAGCGCGAAATCACAGATCGGTGATAAATTGGGCGCATTGAAAGACTTAGATAGAGCAATTGTGTTGGACTCGACTCACGCTATATCATTCAATAATCGAGGTTCAATGTATTTTAGGCTCGGTGAAGAGCAGGCTGCGGAACGCGATTGGTTTTTCGCTCTAGCATTGGACCCGAATGTTGTTGTCCCATACATTGAGATTGGACAGAAGAGGTTACGCAAGAAGCAGCTTAAGCCAGCACTCTATTTCTTTAACAAAGGACTCGGACGATTTCCAAAGAACTTTAAACTGCTTCTTCTCAAAGCTGATGTTTTACACGAGTTAAAGCAGTATGAGTCAGCAATTTTCCATTACAGCAAAGCATTGGCGATTTCGCCGAGTTCTTATGGTGTTTATGTGAGTCGTGGTACGTGTAAAATATCGCTTCAACGCTATAAAGATGGGCTTGATGACTTTCTTTCGGCATTGAAACTCAAGTCTTCTGATTTCAATATTCACCTAAAAATTGGGCAAGCCCATTTTCTTCTGGACCAATTCGCGACCGCGTTAGACTATGTCGATAGCGCCTTTGAATTGAATCCTGATTCTGTTGAGATTGTCCTCCAGCGGGCCTTTACAAAAAACGCTTTAGGGCAGAATGCAGGAGCCCTTCGTGATTTCGATCATGCACTAAACTTAGACCCTAAACAAGCAAAGATATATCTATACAAGGGCAATCTTCGTAAGAGGCTCCATTCGTTTCAAATTGCGGCGGTGAATTATGAAGAATATCTGCGTTTGAA
>JARGOJ010000702.1 GCA_029210225.1 Planctomycetota bacterium | reverse complement strand
CATTGCCTCGTTTTCTGTGCTTTGATAAGCGCTCTCACGGCATGTACCGCCCCACCTCCTCCATTGAAGGAACGAGAGATTGGGCGTCCTGTTCGGGATAGCCGCACCCTTGATGCCCTCGTCGTTGACTCTGAAGGAAACGCGACCTGGCTGGTTGATCTTCTCATTCGGGGCTCCGCGCCTATTTCTGAACCGGACGATTGGGACTTCTTCGAGATCGAGGTTGAGAATAAGGAAGACCCTGTGGTTTGGCGTTTTCGCGATCTACGCCGAGTTTATGTTGGCGCAATCAATGGCACACGCCTGAGCGTCACTCTCGTGCCTCGGGAAGGAACGAAGGTTACGGGAACTGTTCCTCGGCGCAGCTACCTCGAAGGCCTCACTGAGTTTGGACCTATGTCCATCAAGCTCCGTGAGGTGCGACAGATCAGCTTTGGTGGGGATCGCAAGAAAACCGACATCGAAAAAGAAGCGCGCAAAAATGACGGGTTTCCTGAATAAACCCCAGAGGTCCTTGGGAACACTAGTATCCGGGAATGCTAAAGGCCAATCGGCAACCCACATATGGAAAGTTGCCGTGGCTACTGCCGCCAGGATTGACTTGGCGATGTTGGCGATGGGAAGACCGACACTCCAGAAGGTTCCAAGAGAGAAAATACGCTCCTCTGACCACTCCTTTATCGGCGCCTTTGATACGACGGGGTTGACCATCTGTTGGCGCGCCCTTAAACGAGTCGTAGTAATCATCGGCGACCCATTCGAAGGCGTTGCCGACCATGTTGAATAGGCCAAAGGCGTTCGGCTCTTGGGTCTCCGAGACAGTGCTTGCTAGCACGCCACCTTGATATTTGATCTGGCAATATCTCGGGTCGATCTCATTGCTGCCCCAAAAGGTCAGGCTTGTGCTTCCAGCCCGACAGGCATATTCCCACTCCGCTTCGCTTGGGAGCCGGAGACCTGTTTTGGAACGCAACAGCATCTTGAGAATCTGTCCACGAGTGTGATAGGTGAGAGGATGATTGTCGTTCGCTTTTTGCACGGTCGCTTTGCCGTAGAGGGCGCGCCATTGCTTGTTGGTCAGTTCGTTGTGGGCTATCAAATAGGGTCGTAGCGTGACTTTGCGTCGTGGCGTCTCATGCAGAAACCTCGCTCTGTACGAATCGATATATGATTCGAGCTTTTCCTCGAGCTTGGCCTTTGGCTCAGTTTGGTTTTCGGCGACTGAGCGTTTTAGATCTCTGAGTAATGTCTTCTCGGCGACTTTATTGGCTTTCTCAAAGTCGACTCCCATAAGAAACTCGCCGCCTGGTATGAGGCGAAACATAATGTTTGTGGTCGTGTGCAGGTAGCTGGCGATTCGATGTTTTTGACCACCACATTCGTACATTTTGAAGCCTTTGAAAACAAATTCCTCGCCGAGCTTTCTCGACACATCCTTCGCGATTTCCTCCTGAATAATCGTCGACGCCTGATTCCACCAGAGTCGATCCATGAGCGCGTAGCGATAGGCTTTCGGTGGAAGAATGACGATCTTTCGACGGGTGCTATGCTCCACCTTATCCCTTGCCTCAATGTTGAAAATAAGTGCTTTGCCTGAGTCCACTTTGGGGAGGTCAAAGGCAAACTGACCGGTGCCGCTGAAGGGCTCTTCTTTCCCGTTCACGGTCAGAGACAGAGGAGTCTGGTCGATGATCGTACCGGTGATGCGTTTCTTCCCGTCAGAGATGAAAAAGACGCTTTGACTCTCACTCCCATCGATCTTTAGTTCAGGATCCGTGATATCGCGAACGATGGTGAGCACTCGCTGATCCCTAGAGCCATCAAACTTCACGGAGACTTGGTTCTCTCCTTCGCTCAAGTAGACCCTTGTCGAGAAATATCCATTGGAGTCGCAACGAATGGGTGACTCGTTGATGCGTAGCTGCACATTCCCAGTGTTCGCCTTTCCAGAGACGAGGCAATACTCGGCGGAGGTCTGACGCGGGCTTTGCAGATCTATGAGCCGTGGAGAGGCTAAAGAGAAGTAAGTGGCAATGGCGAGACTCGGAGCTACGAGTACGAAGAGGCTGGCTAAGATCAACCAACGATAGTTTTTACTTGGAGAGTGCTCGGAGCTTACGTGAATTTCGGGAGCCGATTCTTCCTTCGATTCGTCTTCGGCGTTGGTCTCCGAAGGTAGGGGAGGAAGAAGCTGTGGCCCGAGCTGTGCTTCGATGAATTGAATGATCTCAGGGAGGGATATTCGATCTTCAGGCTGGCGTTGGAGGCACTTTCCACAAAGCACAGCAAACCATGGAGTCGCGTCGGGGTTCAATTCGAGTACCCCCCGTGGCTCTTTACTCTTAAAGGCGTTGAAGAGGTCGAGCACGTTGTCTTCAGCGTACGGGTAGTGGCCAGTGATCGAGAAGAAGAAAGTGGCGCCCATCCCCCAAACATCGGTTGCTGGTGAGACCTCCCCAAACTCGCCCTGGGTGCAGAGCTGCTCGGGGCTCATGAAGTTCAATGTTCCCCAGACCTCTCCGGTTTTGGTCAGGCTGTGATCGGTTTTTGGTCCGGTGGACAGGTCACTGTTGCCAAGTCTTTTGATGAGACCGAAGTCGCAGAGAACAGGTCGTTGGTCCCGAGATTCGATGAGTATATTCTGCGGTTTGATGTCGCGATGGATCACTCCTTGGGAGTGACAGTAAGCCATGGCGTTGGCCATGGCAGCCCAAATCTTGGCGAGCCAGGCTTCTTCGGGAGGGATCCTGCGAGTCTTGTAGCTTTCCTGAACGAGAGCGTGGAGGTCACGGCCTTCAATAAGCTCCATAGCGAAGAACATGTAACCGCGCTCGTAGCCGAAATCGGTGACACGAAGGACGTTTGGGTGTTCGAGGTTGGCGAGGACCGCGGCCTCGATTTGAAATCGCTTCACCTCGGCTTCGGTGGGGTTTGGGTTGATCAGAAATTTGAGCGCACGATGGACGGCCATGCCTCGGTGAAAGGCTTTTACAACGGTGCCCATACCGCCGCGGCTGATTTCGCTCTCGATGACATAGTTGCCGAATTGTTGGCCGGGGGTGTAGGGAACGACGACGACTTGTGATTGGGATTGAGGTCGAGCTTGGGCTTGAGCGGGGGCAACGTAGTCTTTGCCTTGAGTGGGCTTGATGAGGTTCGCGGTCGGGCTCTCGTCGCCAGCGTGGCTCGTGCTTTGAGAATAGTAAAGCTCTTCTGTGGGGTTCGGCGTGTGTTGTGAGTAATAGGGCGCAGCAGCCTGTGCCGGAGCAGGCACGTTGCCTGGGGCTGGTTGGGCGAGGGTCATCAACTCTTGAGTTTGACTATGGCTGAGCAGACCTCGGGCGCTGAGAAATGAAAGGAGGTTATGGCCGGGCTGTTGTCGGACTTCGACAAGGGCGGCCGCTATGGTTTTTTGAGGAAGCCATTCTTTGGCTAGAATCCAACGGGCCACACGGTCGTTGACGGCTTGGTTCACGCTACGCCTATCTCTACAAAAGCCTTGGGTTCGCCATCGAAACGTTAAAATTCAGGTTGGGCCTATTCTAACGAATGTCAACAAAGACGAAGAGTCTATCTTTCTTTGTTCCGAGAGTCGGCTAAATTAGAATCATCGAAGAAGTCGCGTTCACGAATTTAGGAGGCCGGTTCTATGGCGTCGAGAAACGAAACGATCCTGCTGGTTGAAGACGATGAAACTCTGCGCTTCGGCCTGACTGACAAGCTCGCTCTCGAAGGCTACACGGTCCAATCGGCGTCAACCGGGGAAGAGGGCCTTAAATTCACAGAAGAGGGTCCTCCCGACCTCGCCATTTTGGATATTGGCTTACCAGGCATGAGTGGCTTGGAGGTGCTTAGCCGCCTTCGAGAGCGGCCTGAATCATTTCCGGTGATCTTACTCACTGCTCGGGCGGGTGAAGGAGACAAGGTGCTTGGCTTAGAGCTGGGCGCCGACGACTACATTACGAAGCCCTTTGGTGTCAGGGAGCTCATCGCCCGGGTTCGAGCGCATCTCCGCCGTGAACGTCGAGACCGATCTTCAGGAGACCTGAACGCGGTTGATGATGAGGGGCCGAAGTCTTTAAACAAGGTGACCTTTGGGGGCTTGGAGATCGATTTTGACGGCTACGTCTTTTATCGAGAGGGAACGGAGCAATCTCTGTCGAACCTCGAATGGAAGATTTTTGAGTTATTGATTCGGGAACGCGGCAAGACCGTGAGTCGTGAGCGTTTCTTGCGGGAAATATGGGGTTATGACCGCCTTCCTGTGACCCGGACCGTCGACTTTCACATGTCGCGCCTTCGTCAGAAAATAGAGGCGAACCCAAAGAACCCGACTTATCTGAAGACAGTCCACGGCATCGGTTACCGTTTCGATGTCCCTTGATTTTGCCCCCGGATCCAGTTTTGGCCAGGGACGATATGAAATCCACCGCGAGCTAGGCCGTGGTGGCATGGGTCGCGTTCTCCTAGCGTATGCTCGGCATCTTGAGCGCTATGTCGTGGTTAAAGTGCTTCAAGTGGGGCAGGATGAAACGACGCTCGTTCGTTTTCAGCGAGAAGCCCAAGCCCTCGCTCAGGCTCGCCATCGCTACGTTGTCCCGGTGCACGAGTTTGGAGTTGAGGCGAACTGTCCCTTTATTGTTATGGGCTTTGTTGAGGGTGAGACGCTTGAAGCCTATGTTTCAGGTTTGTTTCGCGAAGGCAAGAGGCCTGAGATAGAGTGGGTCCGCGAGTTCTTCCTAAAATTGGTGGAGGCGCTCGATTCGCTCCATCAACACGGCATTGTTCACCGAGATGTGAAGCCAGCCAACATCCTTGTTTCAGTGGAGACCGGCGACCCGGTGCTTGTCGATTTCGGATTAGCGAAGATTGATCCCAACCAATTTCGTGCGACTTTAGAGTCTCTCACTCAGACTGGGCAATTCCTTGGAACCCCTGGCTTCATGCCGCCTGAGCAGTTAGACACGCAGAGTGGATTGGGAGAAGTCGGCGCGGCCTCCGATGTATGGGGCTTCGGGGCCACCCTCTACTTCACCGTCGCTGGTCAGGAGCCCTTCCAGGGACGGACTCTCATTGAGTTGGCGGCTGCGTTGATGTCTCTCGACGCGCCTC
>JARGOJ010000701.1:1270-5129 GCA_029210225.1 Planctomycetota bacterium | reverse complement strand
AACCTTCTGCTGAGTGGAAGACCCAGTTGAGCAATCTAGAGTCTGCTCTGGAAGCTGTGAAGAAGACCAACACCGCCACCCTCGCGCCGCTCAAGAAATCGCTCGCCGCATGGTCTGCCGGTATTGAGGCCAAAGGCACGGCCGCAGCGCTGAAACAACTTTCTGATCAAGCGAACAAAGATGCTGGAGTCCTTGACCAAGCGCTTCATGGCGCAGAGAACCTCGCGCTTTCAGGCAGCCAGGAGCTCAAGAGCTTGCAGGAAACATTGGAGCAATGGAGCTACAACCTCCGTCATCTTGAGACGATCCTCGACGAATGGGTCAAGCACACTGCTTGGAAGGCCTCGCTTGCTGAAGGCAATGAGCTATTCCAAGTCAACTGTGCTTCCTGTCACAACTTTGACGGACGCGGTGGGATGATTGGTGTTCAAGAAGACAGTTGGGGCTTCGACGTGCTACCCAGAAACCTCACACGCAACGTTTATCGCGGCGGAAACCGTCCTATCGATTTCTACTGGCGTATAAGTGGCGGCATCACTGGCTCGGGAATGCAAGCCTTCAAACTGGAACCCGCGCAAAAATGGGCCATTATCAATCATGTTAGAAACCTTGCCACCACCGAGGGCAGAAAGTGAAGAATCGATTGAGCGGATTCTGCTCTTCGAGGAGGAATAAGAGTGTATAGGTTTTGGACTGTATTTTTTGCGTTAGTTCCGATCTTGGGAACCGCGCTATGTGTTTATGCTTTTTACAACCACGAGTTGCTCTGGTTCGGTGAATCAGGGAGTTGGTGGCTGCCAGAGGACATTTCAACCTTCGGTAAAGATATTGACCGTATCTTTAACTTCCTTGGTTGGATTGTGATGATCACTTTCATCGCATGCAACATCTTGCTGTGTTGGTTCATGTGGAAGTATGCGGACAAGCCTGGGGATACCCGCAAGGCGACCTATTCGCATGGAAACCACAACCTTGAGGTCTTCTGGACAAGCGCGACAGCGATTTTGTTGGCCGTGATTGCCATGAGCCAATTGGGAATCTGGATGGAAATCAAATTTCCAAGCTCGTCTGTGGACGTTCCAGTGTTTGCCAACGTGACGGCTCGCCAGTTTGAGTGGCGCATTACCTATCCTGGACCCGACGGGGAGTTCGGAACCATCGATGACTTTGAGAGCAATAGCGACTTTGTCGTCCCTGTTGGTCGCAAGATCAAGATGATGCTTCGTTCTCAAGACGTGCTCCACAGCTTCTTCTTGCCAAACATGCGTGTCAAGCAAGACGCGGTGCCTGGTTTAGCGATACCTGTTTGGTTTGAGGCAACGAAGACCGGGCAATATGATCTCGTCTGCGCTGAATTGTGCGGTTGGGGTCACTATAAGATGAAGGGTCGCCTCACTGTTCTCTCTAAAGAGGACTATGACAGGTGGCAAAAGTCGGCGATCGCTGAGTCAAACAGAGCTGGCTCTGATGAAGAAGACGAAGAGTAATTAGAATCAAGCGTTTAGTGCGTTTTTGGAAATACAATTAATTGGGGTGGAGCGTGCGGAATTTTAGAATCGCGCTCGATTTCACAAACAGATCATAGGTTCGATTGAGGGGGACTTCATGAGCCCGACACCGGGAACAGAAGCAGGCCACCATGATCATGGTCACGACGATCACGATCATCACGAGTTAGGCTTCTGGCGTAAATACGTCTTCTCTGAGGATCACAAGACTATTGGAATCCAGTTCTTGTTTACAAGTTTGGTTTTCCTTGGTCTCGGTGGCCTCCTCGCGCTTGGCGTTCGTTGGCAGCTAGGTTGGCCTTGGAGCCGCGTGCCGTTGATTGGAAAGTATGTCTTTCCTGATACTGGCGGCGTAATGTCTCCAGAGTTTTACACCATGCTCTTCACGATGCATGCGACGGTGATGATCTTCTTCGTCATCATACCCATGCTGACGGGAGCGTTCGGAAACTGGATCATACCGCTGCAAATTGGCGCACGAGATATGGCCTTTCCGAAGCTCAACATGATCTCTTACTGGTTCATGTGGCCCGCCATCATTTGTATGTTGTCGAGTTTCTTTGTGGAAGGAGGCGCGGCCGCCGCAGGCTGGACCTCGTATCCGCCACTATCAGTACAAAGCTCGGCAGCGCCGGGTTCCGGAATGGGTCAGACGCTTTGGCTCATGGCGATCACTTTTGCCGGTGTTTCGTCCATGACAGGATCCGTGAACTACATTACGACCATTGTGATGATGAGAACCCCCGGAATGAAGATGTTCCGCATGCCTTTGACGGTTTGGGCCCTCTTTATTACAGCGATCCTTCAGGCTTTCGCTTTGCCTGTGTTGACCGCCGCTGGTTTCATGCAGCTTATGGACCGCACCGTCGGTTCGGTCTTCTTCACTCCCGTCATTGATGACGCAGTTGGCTATGTCGTCAACGGTAAAGAGATTCTTGTTGGTGGAGGGCAACCTCTACTCTGGCAGCACTTGTTCTGGTTCTACTCACACCCTGCTGTCTATATCATGATTCTTCCTGCTATGGGAATCACTTCCGACGTGCTCGCGACCTTCTCTCGTAAGCCGATCTTTGGTTACAAGCCAATGATCTTTGCGATCGCTTCGATTGCTGGTCTCGGATTTATCGTTTGGGGTCACCACATGTTCCAAAGTGGTATGAACCCAGCTGTTGGTATGACAATGATGGTGACGACCACCTTTATTGCCCTGCCGTCGGCGGTGAAGGTGTTCAACTGGCTCGGAACCATCTGGGGCGGACGGATTCAGTACACAACAGCGATGCTCAACGCGCTGGGCTTTGTCTCACTCTTCCTTATTGGTGGATTGAGCGGAATCTTCATGGCGTCGACTCCTGTTGATATCTACATCCACGATACCTACTTCATTGTTGCGCACATTCACTACGTGCTCTTCGGTGGAAGTATCTTTGGCTTCTTCGCAGCGGTCTATTACTGGTTTCCAAAGATGTTCGGGCGTATGCTCGACGAGACTTGGGGCAAGATTCACTTCGTGATTTCCTTCGCGGCTATGAACTGCACCTTCTTCCCGATGCACATCCTCGGAACCGGCGGTATGCCTCGTCGTTTGGCCGACCCCTTCATTTACGATTATCTTGAGCCACTCCGTGGTTTGAACACATTCGTCTCCATCAGCGCGATGGTCATGGGTGCCGCTCAAATCATCTTTGTGATCAACATTGTCGCAAGTGTCTTCTGGGGTAAGAAGGCTCCGGATAATCCTTGGAACGCCAACACTCTGGAATGGTGCGCAACACCAACTCCTCCAGGGCACGGTAACTTCGGTCCTGAGCTTCCTGTCGTCAATCATGGTCCTTATGAATATGCCCATCCTAAAGCGGATGCAGACTTCTTGCCACAAACGGCGCCGAAGTTCTGACTGGCTAAGTAAAGGATATTTGACCCGTGACCACGGTGAACAACAGCGCTGTAGCTGAACATTCTGTCTGGCGATTCCGGCTAGCGATCTTCACGGCCTTTGCGACCTTTCCGCTGATTTTTATCGGCGGCTTGGTGACAAGCAAGGACGCGGGGATGGCTGTGCCTGATTGGCCAAGCACGTTCGGCTACAACATGTTCACCTATCCCTGGTCAAAAATGGTTGGGGGCATCTTCTACGAGCATGGTCATCGCTTGGTGGGATCCGTCGTCGGATTCCTCACTTTGACCCTCTGCTTATGGACAGCCTTCACTGAAAAACGAGCTTGGTTGCGCCGCCTCACTTGGGTTGCGCTCCTCGCCGTCTGTATCCAAGGAGTCATGGGTGGTCTACGAGTGACCGTCGTCACGAATGAGACCCTCGGACCCTATGCGATTGTTTTCGCCATGATCCA
>JARGOJ010000701.1:0-1221 GCA_029210225.1 Planctomycetota bacterium | reverse complement strand
TGGGTGCTTCGCCCAGGCTTACTTCGCCTTGATTTCACTCATCGCTGTTTTCAACTCTCGTCGGTGGACTCTTGGTCGCCCGAAGGTTAAAGAGAACAGCCTTGGTTTCTCCGCCGCTCACCTGCGCTCCTTTGTCAAGCTGACGACCCTCGCTGTCGGCGTGATTTATGTCCAATTGATCCTGGGAGCGGTTGTTCGCCATACGAACCAGTATGTTTACCTTCATATCACATTTGCTATGGTCGCGAGCGTGACTATTCTCTACGTCTTTTTGCGGTCCAAGCAACGCTTGACCCAAGTGACTCGAATTCACTCCATGGCAAAGCTGATCCTCGCTTTTCTGGGCTTTCAAATTTGCCTGGGAATCGGATCGTGGCTGGCTCTACCAGACATGTCTTATGTGAGCCCTGACAGCCCTGCGTTTTTTCTCGTGCCGACCATGCACCAAGCACTCGGCGCCTTAATCCTCGTAGCGATGGTCATTTTGAACACTCGAGCGCGTCGCCTTGTCGTCGTCCCTGAGGATCAATGGCCTGATTCTGCTGTCTTAGCGGCCCAGCCTTCCGAAAAGTCCTCAACGCCTCAAACGGTGAGCGTGGGGGACGGCTCATGAAAGTTATTGAACAAGTCCCTAGCACTGAAACCGCTGCTCCAACGACGACGAAGAAGTCGAGCAGCTTCTCTCTGCGCAGCTGGGCTTCCGATTACCTCTCGCTGACCAAACCCCGTATCATTATCATGGCCCAACTGGCTGTGGGCGCTGGCTCCTATGTCGCCGCGAATGGGAATCTCGACTTCGTGTTGTTCCTAAACACGATATTCGGAGTGACCCTCGCCGCTGCTGCGAGCTTCGTTCTCAATCAATATTTAGAGTCAAAAACTGATGCGCAGATGATTCGGACACAAAACCGTCCCTTGCCTGCGGGTCGTATTTCCCACAACGGGGTTCTGTTTTTTGGAGCCTTCTTGGCGGTCGTTGGTTTGACCTATTTAGCTGTTCTCGTCAATGTGATGACAGCGGTCGTCACCTCGGCCACCTTCCTCTCTTATGTTTGTCTGTATACTCCCCTAAAGCGGCACACGACTTGGAATACCTTGGTCGGAGCCCTACCGGGAGCGTTACCTCCCGCGATTGGTTGGGTCGCAGTGTCAGGAAACATTGACGCGGGAGCTTGGGTCTTATTTGCGATCGTCTTCCTTTGGCAATTCCCTCATTTCTTT
>JARGOJ010000700.1 GCA_029210225.1 Planctomycetota bacterium | reverse complement strand
TCTCACAGGGACCTATGCTGCGGGAGAAACCCCACTTGAGGGCGCGGTCGACGGTGAAGACATCGGGAGCCGCTTCACCAACGCGGTTGAGGGCGTAGGCTGCGGTGCCGAGGACCAGCTCTTTGGCAAAGCTGGAGACGGGATCGTCGCCGTAAGTCAGCATGCTGACCACGCGATCTCCAGGGCTGACATACTTCTTGGCAGCGCGAACACAGTCAGACTTGGGCTTTTCGCCTTTGCGATATTCCCAGGTTTTTAAGTCGAGCGTGAGGATAGCGCGTTTGCCGTTGACTTTGGTCTTCTTGAAGAAGCCACCCTTAGTTTTATCGCCGAGCTTCTTCTCTTCCATCATGCGCTCAAAGAAAGCGGGAGGCTTCAGTGTGTCGCGTGATTCGTCTTCGGTGCAGCTGTCATAGCTGTTCTTGGAGACGTGGTAGAGAATGTCCAGGCCAACGAGGTCGGCGAGGCGGAAGGTCGCCGTTTTGGGGGCGCCGATGGGGGTTCCAGTAATCATGTCGACCACTTCGGTGGAGAAGTTATATTTCTCCATCAATTGAATGGCCTTCATGAAGCTGTAAACACCGATGCGATTGGCGATGAAATTGGGAGTGTCATAGCCGAGCAGGGGCTTCTTGCCGAGCTTATCGAACCACTGCACACAGGCCTGAATCAATTCAGGGTTTGTGTCCTTGGCAGGAATGATCTCGACCAGAGGCATAAAGCGCACGGGGTTGAAGTAGTGGGTGCCAATGAAGTTCTTCTTGAAATCATCGGAGCGCCCTTCAGTCATGGCATTGACTGAGAGACCGGAGGTATTGGTGCAAATAATTGAACCAGGCTTCCGGTGGGCGTCGACTTTTTCGTAGGTCGAACGCTTGATTGACAAGACCTCAGGGACAGCTTCGACGATCATGTCAGCTTGACTGAGGGCCTCGACGTCGTCGAGGGAGTGGGCCGACACGAACTTTGCGCGGCGCTTTGAATAGAGAACGGGGACCCGAGCTTTGCGATCGCTCATTTTCGCGATGCTCTTCTCGGCGAGCTCCTGGCTGATATCGAAGACATCAACCTGAATCCCATTGTTCGCCATGAGGGCGGCAATCCCGGTTCCCATGACACCGCCCCCAAGGACGGCGACACGTTTTGGAGCCAATTCCATATTTCAGCTGCCCTTTCTCAAAATCGTAGCCACGCCTTGTCCACCACCAACGCACATTGTCGCGAGGGCGTGCTTGCCACCGGCTTTCTCAAGCGCGGTCACAGCCGTTCCGACAATCCGTATCCCGGACATTCCCAAAGGGTGACCGAGGGCAATAGCGCCACCGAGAATATTAATCTTCGACTCGTCCCAGCGGCCTTTACGGATCACGTAGAGAGATTGAGCGGCGAAGGCTTCGTTGAGTTCAATGACATCCATATCATTGATATCAAGGCCGGCTCTAGCGAGCGCTTTGTCGGTGGCAGGAAGAGGCCCGGCCCCCATGCGTGTTGGGTCACAGCCAGCGACAGCGGTGGTGACAATTTCAGCGCGCATGGTCAATTCGAGCTTATCAGCCAATTCTTTAGAAATGATAATGGCTGCAGCGGCGCCGACAGAGACGGGAGAAGAGGTCGCGGCGGTGACTGTGCCGTCCTTTTGGAAGGCAGGCTTGAGACCTTTGATTTTCTCTGCGTTGGGCTCGCGAGGACACTCGTCCTTTTCGTAGAGGCTGCCATCTTTGAGAGTGATGGGAACAATCTCTTTGGCGAAGGCCTTGTCAGCCATAGCCGCGAGGGCTTTCTTGTGGCTGTTCATGGCGAAGGCTTCTTGATCGTCCCGAGAGATATCAAGGTCTTTGGCCAGGTTTTCAGCGGTGTCACCCATACCCATGTAGTAGTTGGCTTCGGCCAATTCTTTGTCATACATTGGGTTGAAGCCGCCCATGGGGACGCGAGTCATGTGCTCGACTCCGACAACAATTCCAATGTCACCTTTACCACATGCGATTGCGTCGGCGATCATCATGAGGGAGGCTTGGGAGCTGGCGCAGAATTGATTGACGGTCACGCCTGCGGTGCCTTGGGAGAGGCCCGCTTTGAGGACAAGAGCGCGGCCAATGTTCAGACCGTTCTCTGCTTCAGGGAAGGCGCATCCAACCACGACCGTTTCAATTTGATCTTTTGGAAGTGTGGGGTTGCGCTCGAGGAGCTGCTTGACGACCTGGGAGGAGATCTCAAGGCTCGTGAGTTTATTGAGAGAGCCGTTTTTTGCGGGGCTGATTGGCGAGCGAGCGAAGTCGAGAATGCCAACTTGACGAAGTTCCATGGAACAATTTCCTTTCTAACAGGCAATAGCAATTTCTATTGCGGAAGAGCCACCCTTGAGCGGCTCTTAATGTCAGTTCAACTTTGATTAAAAGCAGTATTTACCGGCTTCAAGGACAGCATCAGCAACCTGCCGTTTCAATTCAGCCACGGGTTCATGGGAAGTCATTGGGACATACAATTGAGCGAGAACTTCAAGTTTCCTCTTCAATTCTCCTCCCGAGGCCACCCCAAGCAGAGCCTCTGTCGAGTGATCACGAACAGATTTTGTGCCTTCGTGAACAACAAGGCGAGCAATCGCTTGCTCGGCCCCGGTGGTACGGTCGCCCTTGTCTTGAACAAGCTCGATCACCTTCGCCAAAGTCGAGTCCATGGCGTAGATGCTCATGAGGGCATCGGAGATGTCTCTCATGACTTGTTGCTCGTTGCGAACGTTCTTGCCGCTGTGAATCAGGCAGTGATTGAGTGCGTAAAGCAGCGCGTTCTTGGAGGCCATGACGCGCTTGTAGCTCGGCGCCAAAGACTCAGGAACAGACTCGGGCACCTTCAATGAGATCTTCCCTTTGCGAATCTTGGCTTCAAGATTGCCGACCTTTTCTCTGAAGGGGATCTCTGAGCTGAAGATATTGCGGATGAGGTCATTGAAGATCACCATACGATTCACGTCGTTGGTGCCTTCGTAGATCATGTCGACGATGTTGTCGCGGTAGATGCGCTCGACTTGATACTCATTGAGGTAGCCGTAGCCACCGTGAATGAAGACAGCGTTCTGAGCGACGTAGTGCAAGGACTCGGAGCCGAGGATCTTGCAGATAGAAGCCTCGAGAGCGTGGCGGCGGACGACGCTGACCTTCTTGGCCTGCTTGTCACCGTCTCCGGAGGCTTCAATCTCTTCGTCGATCTCGCCAGCGACACGATAAGACAGGGCGTCGACGGCGTAGGTCTTCATGACCATTTGAGCCAGGCGGCCCTTTTGCATATCGAAGCTGAGGATAGGCTGTCCGAATTGCTTGCGAGCCAAGCCATAGGTGACCGCTTTATCAATCGCGTATTTCATCGATCCTAAGCAACCGAAGCCAAGCTTTAGGCGGCCCAGGTTGAGGATGTTGAGAGCAATTCTCGAAGCGTCTCCGAGTTCACCGAGGAGGTTCTCGACGGGCACCTTGACATCTTCAAAGATGAGGGCGGTTGTGGACGATCCGAGCTGACCCATTTTTTGCTCTTCCGCGCCGCGGCTCACGCCCTCGGCGTGGAGGTCGACGACCAGGCAAGAGTAAAGTCCGTCGATGCGAGTGAAGACAATAGCGATGTCAGCCCAGGCGCCGTTGGAGATAAAGGTCTTCTCGCCGGTGACGAGGTAGTGCGTGCCGTCGTCGGACAGGACGCCTGTTGTGCGACCGCTGAGAGCGTCGGAGCCAGCGCCAGGCTCTGTGAGAGCGTAGCAGCTGATGATCTCGCCGGTCGCGAGGCGAGGCAAGAAGCGCTCTTTTTGCTCGTCATTACCGAAGTAGACGATGGGCAAGGTGCCGATGCCCTGGTGGGCTCCCATGGTCACGGCGAAGCTTGAGCAGCCGCCGGAGAACTCTGAGAACAGGCAACCTGTGCGGACATCTAAGCCGAGGCCGTCGTTCTCTTCGGGGATCTCTGCTGAGAGCATACCGAGCTCGCCAGCGTCTCTGAGTATCTTGATGGCGAGGGGAATTTTCTTCCCGTCGACCTCTGTGTATGCTTTCGCGTCGAGTTCATTCACTCGGGTCAGCACTTCGTTTTCGTAGAAGCGACGAAACTCAAGAGCGATCTCATAGGAGTCCTCATCAAATTTCGCACGGGTGAAAATGCCCTCAGAAGGAACAGGCGCTAGCAAAAAGCCGCCTCCAGGCAACGCCCCAACACTCTTAGTCTGAACCACTCTTATTAGCCTCCTTCTTCAAAAGCATAAAAAGCGACAAATAAGACAGCCTTTTGTGCTTTGAATCGACTTTTTTCCAAACCCTCGTCCTCAGAAGAATCGAGTCAACGGGGACAAGCGCGGGGCAGAATCCTGCAATTAGAAATATGTTGCACCGCGTCATTTCGACGCTACTATCCTTGCCAGAGAGCCATCTTTCAAGGGATTGCCTTGAAAAAATATTTCCCGTCGACCCCCTCAGAATAAGGGCTGAGGCGACAAAACGACGATTTCACAGGGCTTCAACTTACCAAGACGTAAGTAAGCTACCGGCAAATTCTTACCAAGAAGTAAGTAAGTTGCACTTTGCCACGACCATTTTCCCCGGAACATCCCGAAATCTCAATAATTACTCCTCTCCTCAATGGCTAGGACTACCGAAGAACCACAGCCAGCGTTAAAATCGAAGACTGACTACTAATTTAGAGTAATGACACAAGCGGGAACTATGGCAAAACCGGTCAAACTCCAAGCCGGAGAAAAATTCAACGCCACATCCTTAAAAGGCAACCCGGTCAAGGTCACCCTGCTCAAAGAAATCGGTATGGGAGGCAGCTCCGTTGTCTTCGAGGGACAAACGAACTCCGGGCGCAAGGTCGTCATCAAAGCGCCTCGGGGAAGAAACGCCGACGAGTTCGCCTTCAAAGCCGAGCGCCAAATCCTACAAACGATCAAGAGCCCCACGCTCCCCACCCTCTATGGACATCACGAAGCCCACAATCAAATCCTCCTCGTCCTAGAGAAGCTCTATCCCAACCCACTCCTCTACATGAATCGCCGCGCCCTGCGGGACAATATCAAGGTCATATACGACTCCAACGCTTACTACATCCCCCTCCCCGGCCCCACCGCCCTCAACCTCTCCCGAGAGCTTCTCCTCGCCATCG
>JARGOJ010000699.1:898-5153 GCA_029210225.1 Planctomycetota bacterium | reverse complement strand
ATGCGCTAGAAGCAATTGATGGTCGCCCGAACGAAGCCCGCCGCTAGGTCTTTCGCCTGCCACCATGGAGGACGTTGAAATGCTCGCGGGCTCCTATGTCGTGATTGTTAGCATCGAGAATTCCGTGGCGATGGTTATGCCTTGCCCGGAAGAAGCCATCCCCGACCCAGAAAAACACAGTTCGATTGGCCGTAGAAAACAATCCGATCTTGATTGATACGAGGCCTTAAGAAAACCACTTTTAGCAACTGCAAAGAAGCTATGAGGACGCAGAGATTTAATAAAGAATAATGTCCTTTTATAGGATTGAATGATGAATCGATTCAAGAACGTTGAGGAGGCAGCAAAGCATTGACTTGTATTTTTGTCTCCAGTATAGAATTCATTGGGATCTCAGAGAGGCGCAATCAGTGCCATGAGGAGAAATTTTGAATTGGGAATTTGTATTAGCCGCCGGGTCCCTTAATTGGGAGTTTGTGCTAGGCAGCGCGGCTTTAATCCTAGTAGGGTTTTTTGCGCTCGTCATGTTTATCAAGTCATTCTTATTGGTTTGCCCTCCAAACCAAGTCATGATCTTCTCTGGGCGGACCCACGTTGTGAATGGTAAGAAGGTTGGCTATCGGGTCATCTTCACCGGACGGGCCATTAAGGCGCCTTTCATTGAAGAGGTGGCGCGCCTTGACCTTCGGACAATGGACGTTCACCTATACTTGAAGAATGCTTATGCCAAGGGTGGTGTTCCACTCAATATCGAAGCGATCGCGAACATCAAGATCACTTCTAATCCTTCATTTATCATGAACGCAATCGAGCGATTCCTCGGCCAAAAACGCGATGAAATTCGCAATGTTGGTAAGGAGACCCTTGAAGGTCACTTGCGTGGGGTTATTGCAAAATTGACTCCTGAGCAATGTAATGAAGACCGCCTGCGTCTCATGGATACCCTCCGCGCAGAAGCAGAAGAAGACTTGAAGCAGCTTGGTCTTCACCTTGATACTTTCAACATTCACCAAATCAGTGATGACACTGGATATCTTGAAGCCATTGGCCGCGAGAATATTTCAGTTGTGAAGGCCGAAGTGGAAGTTGCAAAGTCAAACGCTGACCGGGCCTCTAAAGAAGAGGAAGCTGGCTGGCAAGCGAAATCGAGCGTGGCTCGTGAGCAAGCTGAAGCGGCGATCGCCGAGAAGCAAAATGAGCTGCGTCGGATTAAAGCTGAAATGGAAGCCCAGGCGAAATCTGAAGAAGAGACCGCCGAATCTCGCGCTAAGGCCGCTCGGGCTCGCGCTGAAAAAGAGCTTCAACAAGTTCGCGCTCAGTTAGAAAAGCTTCGTTTGGAGGCCGATGTCATCGCTCCTGCTGAGGCCGAGAACGCTGCCAAGGTCTTCGCTGCCCGAGGTGCTGCGGCGCCGAACGCAGAACGTGGACGCGCCATGGCTGAGAGTTTGGGCTTCTTAGGTGAAGTCTGGAAACAAGCCGGGGACGATGCCAAATCGATCTTCGTGATTCAAAGAGTTGAAACCTTACTTGGATCCATTGTTGATGACCTCGATATCACTATCGATGAAGCCAACCTCGTGGATGACGGTTCGGGTACAGCGCTACCACAATACGTGTCCAGTCACCTTGCTAGTGTTGCCGCCGTGCTCTCACAGCTGCGCGATATCACCGGCCTAGACTTGCATGAAGCCCTTGGGGGCAACGGGAACGACACTAAAGCCATAGCAGGAGGTGCGTAATGTTACCCACAATCGTAATTATCTTAATTGTCTTTGCTGTCATTCTATTCACCATTGTGACCAAGCTCATTTATGTGGCCTCTCCGAACGAAGCGCTTATCTTTGCCGGAAATCAAAAGGGCTACAAGGTCATCAAGGGTGGAAAAGGCATTCGCATTCCACTGCTTGAAACAGTCCACCGCATGGACCTCACTCTGATCGCGATTGACGTCGCTGTGACAGGTGCTTATTCAAAGGGAGGTATTCCTCTCGATGTCTCTGGCGTCGCCAACGTCAAAGTTTCGAGTCAACGCCCTGAGCTTGACAACGCCATCCAACGTTTCCTTGGTCTCAACCGCAAGCAAATCGAAATGGTTGCGAAGGATACTTTGGAAGGTTCTCTTCGGGGCATCGTTGCCACAATGACTCCCGTGGAGCTCAACGAGAACAAGGCGAAGTTCGAGAGCGCTCTTGAAGGCGAAGCTCGTGAGAGCTTGAGTCTTCTTGGTCTGTCTCTCGACACCCTGAAAGTCCAATCGGTGAGCGACAACGTCGGTTACCTCTCGGCGATCGGTCAGAAAGAGAAAGCCGCGCTTTTCCAAAGGGCTCGCATCGCCGAAGCGCGAAACAGAGGTCAGGCGACGATCAAGTCTTCAGAGAACAAGCAGGTTGCGGAAATCGCGAACCTTGAGGCTCAAATTCGGACTCTTCGTGCGGAAGCTGAGCGTCGTATTCTCAACGCCAAGACCGCTGGAACCGCGATGATCGCTGAGCAGGAAGGACGTGTGAAGGCTCTCGTAGCCCGCGCTCGCGCTGACCTTGACGTGCAGAAGGCTCGTATTGACCAAGTCAAATTACGGCTTGAGGCCGATGTGATCGCCCCAGCGGAAGCCGAGATGGAAGCGTCGATTCGTGAAGCCCGTGGTAACGCCGCGAGCATTAGCGAAGAAGGTCGCGCTGTCGCTGACGGTTTCAAGGCTCTTGTCGATCAGTGGCAAGCAACAGGGTCTGCTGCTCGTGAGATTCTCTTGCTTCAGAAGCTCGACCAAATCCTTGCGACGCTTATGTCTTCTGTCGACGGCGTCCAGGTCAACCGTTACTCCATTCTCTCCAGTGAGGGCAGTGGAAATGAAGGTGGCCAGGGAAACGGATCTAACCCAGGTTTGGCTATGAATCTTATGAAGACTCTAGAGCAACTCAAATCTGGGAACGGACTCGATCTTGTCAAAGGGATCAGCAATCTAACTGGCACAGACTCAAGCGTCACCTTGCCAACGAATGTGAAGGCCCCTAAGGCAAAAAAGCAGACGCCCGCTGAACTTCGCAACCAAGAGGCTGCGAAGCGTAGCGCTCAATTAGCAGCGCAACGCAAAGCTGAAGAGCGGGCTGAGAACAAACGTCAACTCGCTGAACAGGCAAAGCGTAAGGCAGAAGAGCGGCAGCGCGCTGCTGCTCCCCGTGTCATCTCAGTGAAGCCTCCAAAGGGCCGGCTGCAGGTGAAGCGCCCCGTCGCAAGGGCTCGTCGAGTCTAGGCTCGCTCGGGAAAAATGACGAATCGACATGAGAGGGAGTCTTCGGGCTCCCTCTTTGTCATTTTCACGCTCTCTATATTGACAAGAGCGCGATTCCCTTGATAATCCGTTCGCAAATCGCTGACTCATATATTCATTGGAGGATATTCATGGGAGCAAAGAAGATCATTTTTGATCACGAAGCTCGTGGTGCCATTTCTAAAGGCGTCGAAAAGCTTGCTCGCGCCGTCAAAGTTACTCTAGGCCCCCGCGGTCGCAATGTTGTACTCCAACAAAGTTTTGGCGGACCGAAGGTGACCAAGGACGGCGTAAGCGTCGCCAACGAAATCGAATTCGAAGACGAGTTCGAGCAAATCGGCGCAGCCATCGTCAAAGAAGTTGCCACAAAGACCTCAGAGATCGCAGGTGACGGAACAACCACCGCGACCGTTCTCGCTGAGAGCATCTTCAACGCAGGGCTCAAAGCCTTGCAAGCTGGGATCGCACCAATCCCTATGAAGACAGGGATTGAGAAAGCTGTCAGAGCCATCACAGGCGAGCTGAAAGCCATGTCCCGTCCCGTTGAGAGCAATGAAGACATTGCCAACGTCGCCGCGATCTCCGCAAACAACGACAAAGAAATCGGTGAGATCATCGCCGACGCCATGGGTCGAGTGGGTCGTGACGGTGTGATCACCGTCGAAGACAGTCCTTCTCACGAGACCTTCATCGACGTTGTCGAGGGGATTCAGATTGAGCGCGGCTACCTCTCGCCTCACTTCGCAACAGACAAAGACGACATGGTCTGTGAAATGGATGAGCCCTTTATTCTTCTTACCGACAAGAAGATCTCATCCTACAACGACATCTCAAGCGTCCTCGAAATCATCGCCGAAGCCAAGAAGTCACTTCTCATAGTGGCGGACGATGTCGACGGTGAAGCCTTACAAACACTTGTTCTCAACGCAATGCGCGGAGTGATCAAAGTGTGCGCGATCAAAGCTCCAAGCTTTGGTGACAGCCGCA
>JARGOJ010000699.1:0-888 GCA_029210225.1 Planctomycetota bacterium | reverse complement strand
CCATGCCCGAAGACCTCGCCATCATGACTGGCGCCCGTGTGATCTCTGACGACGTGGGCCTCAAGCTGAGCGCCGCTGATATCGACGATCTTGGGCGTGCGAAGCGCGTCATGGTTGATAAGCAAGACACGCTGATCCTGGAAGGCGCCGGTGACGAAGACGACATTCGTCTCCGTATCGATCAAGTTCGCCAGCAGACCGCTGAGACGACTTCCTCTTATGATCGTGAAAAGCTCCAAGAGCGCCTCGGAAAACTCGCTGGAGGAGTCGCTAAGGTCCTCGTGGGTGCTCATACTGAAGCAGAGCTCAAAGAGCGTAAAGCTCGCGTCGAGGATGCGATTCAAGCAACTCGTGCGGCTGTTGAAGAAGGTATTGTTGTTGGAGGCGGCGTCGCCCTCCTTCGCGCAAGCCTCGCAGTGGCCAAGCTGAACCTCACCGGAGACGAAGCTCTCGGCGCTCATATCGTTGAGAGCGCGGTCACTGCGCCTATTAAGCAAATCGCTCACAACGCTGGTGAATCTTCAGCGGTCGTCGTGAAGAACGTCCTTGAGTCCACAGGGAACAGCGGCTTCAACGCATACACTCTCCAATACAGCGACCTGTTCGCTGAGGGCGTGATTGATCCGACGAAGGTGACCCGCAGCGCCCTCGAAAACGCCGCGAGTATTGCAGCTATGATGCTTACCACAGAAGCCATTGTCGGGAACGCCAAGGCTGACTGATCGCTCACGAGCTAAAACATAAAGAGCCCACTTCAAGAGATCATCTTGACGTGGGCTCTTTTTTTGACCTTCGTAACTCAGCCGTTCAATACGTAAATCACGAATGGCTCTGGAGAGACCACTTTGCGGAATGATCGATCACTGCTGCTTGTCGAGCACGTCCAAG
>JARGOJ010000698.1 GCA_029210225.1 Planctomycetota bacterium | reverse complement strand
TGCCTTGCTGACCTTAGGGCTGCAATAAAGTGACAGATTTGCCTTGAAGCTTGGTCATTTCCTAAAGCGCAGCGCTGCGCCTGGACACGACTTGATTCAATCTAAGCATTTCTCGGATCACTATGAAACTCGGACTTATCTCAGACATTCACGCTCATCTATCAGATTTGGAGCGCGCTCTAGATATTCTTCAAAGTCGCTCAGTCGATAAAATCCTCTGCGCTGGAGACATTGTTGAGAAAGGGCCCGATGGGGATGCAGTGGTCGAGCTGCTCAATAAGAACCTTGTCGCGGCCGTCGAGGGGAATCACGACGAGAATGCTGTTCGTCATGGTTCTCTCGGATTAGAGACTCATGGGGAGAGGCTGTCGGAGGAGAGCTTGCGCTTTCTGGGAGCTTTGCCGAAGACTCGGGAGTATGAGTGGTGTGGGAAGCGAATTTTGCTTTGCCATGGCACACCTGAGAGCAATAAGACAAGGGTTTACGCCGAGAAAGTCCCAAAGCGCATGAAGAAATACTTGCGCCAATCCTGCTACGATATCTTCATACACGGTCATAGCCACGCCCCTATGGATGTAAATTGGAAGGGCATTCGCCTGTTGAATCCTGGGTCTGTTCGAGGAGAGCGAGCCCGTGATAGTCACAGCTGCGGAGTGCTCGATTTAGCGAGTGGAGTCTTTGAGGTCTTGCGCTTGGAAGACGGGCGCCCTTATTGATGACCGAAGCTGTTTTCAAGGCTTTATGACCGGCGCAATGTGAGGAAAACACTATGTCTCGTGATCCTATTCCAACCTGGTGCTTTTCTGTGATCGTGGTCAAGAAGGGGCATCGCTTCTTAGTGGTTCATGAGCGGAAGCATGGACAACTCTGGTATCTGCCGGCGGGGCGGGTTGAAGTTGGGGAGTCGTTCTTTGAGGCGGCCCACAGGGAGACCTTGGAAGAAGCGGGAATCCCAATTACAATAGAGGGTATCCTTAGGATTGAACACAGCCCCAGTGATCATGGGAGCCGGATGCGCGTCATCTTTTTAGCCCGTCCTAAAGACGACACCGCGCCAAAGTCAGTTCCTGATGACGAGTCTTTGGAGGCCCGGTGGGTCAGCTTGGAAGAGTTGGAGAAGCTCCCTCAGCGGAGCCCCTATGTTCCTCAGTTGTTCCGAGATGTCCTCGACGGCGCGCAAGTTTTTCCTGTCTCCCTGCTTGGGGAAGAGGGGCAAGGGTTGCTTCCCGGTTGAAGGAAACGCTTTCCTAATATTTTACTGTTGCCAATGACGCGTCGCGTCAATAAAGTATGGGCATTCCAGAACGGTCCTTTGAGAGAGTTTACTATGTCGCCCACCTTGGTCATGGAGAGTCAAGATTTCGCTTTGAAGCTTCGGGAGTTCCTCGAAGACTTTGACACGGCGCGGTGGAGAAGTGAACTTGAAGCGGTGACTCGGGAGCGATTGGCGACTTTGGAGCGCGATTTAAATCGCTTGCTCGAAGCCTCTCCCAAAAAAGCGGAAGTCCGCGAAGCCATGAAGGACAAGTGGCAGAAGGTTGAAGCTCGTCTGGCTGAGCTATCAACGGTGCTTAGAAATTCTCCCAATCCTAAAGTGAAGGAAGAGACTGCGCCTCGCGAGCAATGGAAAGAGTTCCGCGCTCGCCTGCAATCTGTTTACGAAGACATCGCCAGTGAGCTGAGAACCTTAGACATTCATGTCCCAAGCCTCCGCCCAACCAATTACGCTCGCAATGTCTTTCATGTGATCTCGGCGCTATCCGTCCTGGCCCTCATTCAATATATCCTGAATCCTACGGGAATGATCATCGCTGCTGCGGCCTTTGCCCTGGCAGGTTGGGGAATGGAAACTGCGCGGCGGTACAGTAGTTCGGCGAACACTCTGATCATGAAGGCCTTCACCCCCGTTGCTCACCCTCACGAATATCACCGAGTGAATTCAGCGACTTGGTATGTCTCAGCGCTCTTGATCCTCTCATTGACGGGATCGGCGCTTATGTGTTCGGTCGCGGTGATTGTCCTTGGATTTGCCGATCCGGCGGCGGCCCTGATCGGTCGGCGCTTTGGGCGGATCTCGCTCATTAATGGCCGCTCCCTCGAAGGAACCCTCACTTTCATTGTGACTGGCTTCCTGGGAGCTCTGGGAGTGATTCAAATCTGGCATCCAGAAATCACTCTTTCTAACGCATGCTTGATGGCTGCGGTCGCTGCGGTCTTTGGAGGCGTGGCCGAGTTGGTCTCTTCCAAAGTCGACGACAACATGACCATCCCTTTGGCCTCGGGTGCTGGCTGCGCCCTGATCGCCCTGCTCTGCGAAATTCCTCTCTAAAGCCCAGCTCCCATAAGAATGGTTAAGCGCCTTGGTCCTCTTCGTAGGCGATGATGAATTCGCCGCGAGCGTATGCGCTCAAGGTCAGGTGGCTACCCCAGGAGCCGCGTAGTCCCTTCGCGACCTTTGAGATCTTGCTCTTCACCGAAGAGGATCCATAAAACTCTCTCGGCATGATCGGCTGATTTTCTCGGCTAACCTTTGTTTCAAGCCGATGAACGCCGACGATCTTACAGGAGAGCATGCGAGCGCGTTTCTGAGCGCGGTCTTTGGCCTCTAGAATCGATCTCTCAACGAGGATCTCAGAGATCTCGTCAAGTTGGTCGTACTTCCAGTGAAGACCCTTGATAGCCACGTCCTTGAGCGATTCCAATACTTTGACAGCGTTCTCAACCCCAGCCAGCGCGCAGTGTATTCTGATTCGAAAAGAACACTCGCTCGACTCGGAGAACATTCCAGAGTTCACGTCGTAATTGACTTGCTTCAGCTTCACATCGCTCTTTGCAATGGAGACCCGGTCTAAAGATTGAACTAGATTGGCCACGCTCGGCGTGCCATAGAAGGCATCAGGACCCACGAGAAAGGGTTGCTTGCTGAGTTCAATATCAATAGACAGTGAACCCACCGGGATCTCCTGGCTTACTGTGTGCTCAATGAGCAAGGTGTCTTTTAATGTCATGGCTCTTGATCTTTCAGGCTGCCGGAGGTTTTGAGCAAGTGGATAAGGCGGTTCTGAGTGCATGAGTCTTTCCTCTCACTTTCTCCTAAAGAGTCGCTGAACGGGTTTCCAGAAGAAATATTTCATACTGGTGAAGTATAAGTCGCGCATTCTTATCTCGGCGAGACAGCAGAGCTCCTCTCCCTCCTTGTACTTGGGATTGGCCTTTAAGAAGAACGCAATGTCCGGGTTTTTTTGTTCTTCGTCCCCGATATCCTCGAACTCTTGCTTCACCTTCCCTTGGCACTCTTCGAAGGCGATGACTCCCCTTTCTTCGTCAAATTCATCGGGGTATTTCAGCCGTGCGACGTTGGCGAGGATGCTCTGTTTCTCCTTAGGAATAGGGCCTTCATAGTTTGGGTGACACTGAAAATTCTTACGAATCAATAGATAGGTCTTAAATCCCTTTGTGATGAGGAACCAGTAGACGCGACGCCAGGGCTTTTTTAGCTTGAGTTGAATGATAAAGCGGACGAAGGCTTGTTGCAGCGTCTTCTGACCCCAGCAGGCTTTGTCAATGACTGTATCTCCAGAGAACAGAGTGACAATGGGGCGCCCCTGGTGCTCACTGTGAATAAGTTGAATGGTGCTGAAGCCAACAATACGCCCCGATTTGTCGAACATGCGAATGACGTATTGTTTTTCCGCCAGATCTCTTTTGAATTGTTCGTAGCTTACGCCGTCATAGTAGCGAGCCAGCAGCTCGAACATCGCTCGTTGTTCGCTCTCTCGGCTCAGTAAATCCGAAAGGGCGTCGATGCTAAAACGCGCAATGGTGAGGCGCTCAGGGGCCTCTTGCTCAGTTTGCTCTTCGGCTGGAGAGCTTGGGGGTGAGTCTTGGCTCACAAAGCCTCTATTCCGTTCTCAACAGACAAAACACGGGCGGATATTCCAGGTCAATTTGGAATGCGCTATCATAGGGTCCTTCACATTCAACTTTGAAACAGTCTAAGGAAAATACCATGAGTCTTCGAGTCTCTCCTCTCATACTTAGCCTCCTTCTTCCTTTCTGTCTTGCTTCAAGCGCCGACGCCTTAACCGGACGAGAGATCATGGAGAAGGCTGATAAGAAGAATCAAGCAAAAGACGAATCCACAACTCGGGTCATGGAGATCATGAATGAGAAGGGACAAGTCCGGAAACGGAAAATGGTGACCTTCTTCAAGGCCGGAAAAGGCGATGACGACAAGGTCCTCGTTCGCTTCCTCGCGCCCCCAGAGCATCGTGGGGTCAGCCTGCTAACGCTTGAGAGCGGCGCCTCCGATGAGCAATGGCTGTATCTGCCTCAAAACAAAAAAACAAAACGAATCGCTGGGGCCTCCAAGGCGGATTCTTTCATGGGTAGCAACTTCAGTAACTACGATATGCGCACCGAAGATCTCCAAGGCCACAAATACAAAGTCCTCGGTGAGGCGACCCTCTCCAAGCGAACTTTTTACAAGGTCGAGGCGACGCCAAAGAGCGATGAAGTCAAAAAGTCAACCGGTTATGCTCGGCGTGTGCTTTACATTGACAAGGATCGCTGGACCATCGCCCGGGTTGATTTCTTCGACACGAAGAATAAGGCGCTCAAGATGCTTCGAGCGTCCGACTGGAAGCAAGTTAAAGGACTCTGGCGCGCCAGTAAAATCGAGATTAGAAGTCAGGTCAATAAGACTCGGACGCGCTTGCTCCCCGCTGAGCGCAAGGTCAACGAAGGATTGCCAGACAGCCGCTTCACAAAGAGATCTCTTAAGAAGATCTAGTGCCCATGGATTTAAGGATGACAGAGCGCTAGGCTATCTGCTTTATGGGCGCTTCGCTCAATTGCCACTGTTTCAAACGCTGCTCGGCGCTTTCAATGTCTTGGGAATAGCTGCGGCGGAATATCTTGTAGAACATGATGGTCACGTAGAAGACAACCATTGGATCGAAGGTCGCTTCTTTAATCTTCACCCGTCCATCATCAAAGATGTAATGCCCCGCTGTTCCAATAAAGCCCGACAAGAAAAGGCCAAGAATCCAGGCGGGATGCCAGGTCACTATCAGGGCAAAGAGCGAGGCGTAGTAGGTTAGGAATGAGAAGAAGTGGATGACGAGGTTGCCCTTCTTCCTGTGCCTGAGAACGAAG
>JARGOJ010000697.1 GCA_029210225.1 Planctomycetota bacterium | reverse complement strand
AGGGACCGGCCAGGTCCCTCAAATAGATAGAAGATCCAAGCTATTCCAAAGCCCAACCGATTTCATTCACACCCACCTGTGTGTCTGCCCTCCTATGGATTGGGTTCCATTCGTAGATAAACAGTAAATTCCGGGCAGACAACAAATCCACATCCGCGGGCAGAGACTCAGCCGTCCGGCATTCCGTGGTCCGGCATCAATAGTGTTCGGCCTCTCCGTCTCCAAAGAGGCTGACGGACGATTTACTTTCTCCCACGCTTCTGATGGCTCTTACGACCACCGCCTCGACCTCCACCTGGCCCCCGAGATCGGGTCTCTTGCTCTTTACGGCTCCCCTGACCCTTATGCTTTCCCTGGCGTCCAGATCCCGGCCGTCCCTTGTTCTTTGGACCCATCCAAGCCCCCTGCAAGGACTCGTCTAAGGCAAACTGACCCTTCGTCACTCGTCGCCGCCTCAGCTTCTCAATCATCTCGCTGTCACGAGGAGTCACTAGGTCGACGACGCGCCCGTTGCGACCAAGACGAGCCGCACGACCAATCCTGTGGAGGTAGTGAGCCGGAATCTTAGGCATGTCGTAATTCACGATCCACGCTACATCGACGAAGTCTAAACCCCGGGCCGCCAAGTCAGTACAAACTAAGATCAGACCCTCAGAACTCGCGAAAGCCTTAAGCTGCTTCTTTCTCTCCCCAACCTCCAAACCCGCATGAAGCAAACAAACCCCCTTGCCAACCTCCCCAAGGCGCTTGGCAACATCGTCACAACGACCCTTGGAGTTTGCGAAGATAAAACCCTTCCCCTTCAAGTGATTCAAACTCTGGCACAACTCCTCGAACTTCAAATCGGGAGACACCTGAATCTGCCGGATAGACACAGAATCCACCGGTTTATGCGCCCGCTTACTCTGGAGGATCTTCGCCCCAGAGAAGCGATCCTTGATCAACTGCTTCACAGCCTTTGGCAAAGTCGCCGAGAACATCATCAATTGTCGATCCTCATGGACCTTCCCCAATATAGAGTCGAGCTCTTTCAAAAAACCCATCTCAAAGAGCTGGTCCGCCTCATCGAGAACCAGTAATCTCACCTGATCAAGCTGCAATCGCCCCTGCTCAACAAACCTCATAAGACGCCCCGGCGTACTCACGAGCAACTCAAAGGCGTTCTTCAAATCGTCACTATTCCGCGAGCGCTTCACGCCGCCAGCGACCATTCTCACCCGGAGCCGAGTCTTGTGAGCGAAGGTCTTTAAGACCCGGGTAATCTGATCGGCGAGCTCCCGAGTCGGAGCGAGGATCAGGCCATAAGGGCTCGCTTTGCTTTCGAGGACACCATTCTCTTCTTCCAGGGCCTTGACCCGATGCAACATGGGCAGAGCATACGCGAGAGTCTTCCCCGAACCTGTCTCGGAAATTCCGACGACATCCTCTCCGGCAAGAACCTCAGGGATACATAACTCCTGTATCTCAAGAGGAGTGTGGAACTCGCCCTTCTCTAAGGTCTCCAGTAAAGATGATCGAAGGCCTAATTCGGCAAAACCCATTTTATCTGTCCATTTCCAATGCAAATTGCGTCCAAAGCTTGCTTGGACTCTCACAAAGCAGACCAAATCCCCGAAAATAATCAAGCAATGGACCCGGAGACCCCCGAAGGATCCGAGATTTTGGACAAAGCCGCCGGTCACTCGGCAAAAAGTACCCCTGTTCCGTCATGACTTCGCAAAATGTCGCCGTTTTTCCTTAAGATCCACCCAATTCAGCGATTCCAACGTTCCCATTGAAGTCTCGAATCGTATCCTCTTGAACTCGTTTCCCCCAGGGCTGCTATCAGCTCTCAAAGCCCCATAACGATCCCCATCGAGGATTTCCATCGTGACTCTCTCTTCCTTCTGCGAAAGCGATACAGAATTCGCGAACCGTGTTAAATCCGTCTACAAAGAAGCCTTCGACCGCGACCCTCTCCTCGCGCCCCATACCCCCATCGCCCTTGAGGTCGTTGAAAAACTAGGGCAGGGAGGTATGGGCGCCGTCTTCCGAGTCAAAGATCATCGCCTCGGACGCTTCGCAGCCCTCAAAGTGCTCAGCGACCCCAACGAACGCAGCACACTCCGCTTCTTAAATGAATCAAGCATCACCTCCCGCCTCGAACACCCCTGCATCCCTCCCGTCTATGAAGCCGGCAAAACCCCCGATGGCCAACACTTCATCCTCATGAAAATCATTGAAGGCCAAACCCTCAGCAAAGAAATCTCCGAATACCACAAACAAGGACGCCCCCCCGAAAAACTCGAAGAGCTCCTCGCGGTCCTCGTTAAAGTCGGCGAAGCCATCGCCTACGCCAACGAACACGCCATCATTCACCGGGACCTCAAACCCGCAAACATCATGGTCGGCCGCTATGGCGAAGTCATGGTCATGGATTGGGGCATCGCCAAAGACCTCGAAGAAAGCCGCAACCCCGGCGAATCCCTCGACTTCGGCTACACAACCTGCGCCCAGGCCGACGAATCCGGTCGCCTCCGCGCCGAAGTGAACGTCGGCTCCGGACAGGTCCTCGGCACCCCCGGTTATCTGTCCCCAGAACAAGCCAGAGGCGACTTCCTAGACGCCCGCTGCGATGTCTTTAACCTCGGTGTCCTCCTCACCTTGCTTCTCACAGGAGAACTCCCAACCCCAGGAGACTCGGAGAACAGCATGCTCGCCGCCGCCATCGCCGGAATCACTCGAACACCCCTCGAACTCGACCCCGAAGTCCCTCCAGAACTCAGCAGCCTGGCCAAAAAAGCCCTCGAAGTCAAAGTCCAACACCGACTCAGCAGCGCCAAATCCTTCGTCAAGAACCTAAAAGCCTACCTGTCAGGAAAAGACTTGGAGGTCCACCAATACTCAAGGACCGAAAAAATCCTCCGCGCCGCCAAACGCCAACCGGGAGGTCTCATTGGCCTGACCCTCCTCGCCATTCTCCTCGCGATCACAGGGCTCTATATCGGCGAAATCAATCGCTCAGCCCGGGCCGAAGACCAAGTGCTCCGACAACAACTCGAAAGCCAGCTCCAAATTAAAGCCGTCGGCCTCGCGAAACAAAGCGCCGAGCTCAACGCCAAACGAGCCCGAGAAGCCCTCACTCTCTTCAACTCAGCCCGCGCCGCCGTCGACCATCACAAAGACGTCAAGGTCATACAACGCGCCATTCATGGCGCCCTCGCCGCCAGTGATCGCAGCCAAATGAGCCTCGTCACCGCAGCAAAAATATATAACGACGCCCACATGCTCGAAGACCTACGACCCATCCTCCTCGAAATCACTCAACGCTTCCCCCCCGCCTATCACTCCCTCTATCAACTCCACAAACTTCAACTCGAAAAGAACTACCTCGAACAACAAATTCCCAAATCTAGCCCCCACCTTCAAAGACTCATCGAACTGGCTAAAGACGAAAAACAAAGCAATGAATACACCCTCTTCGCTCAAGCCATTGAACAACACCAACTCAAGAATTTTGGCGAAGCCATCCACCTCTACAATCAAGCAGAGAAGCATAACCAACACATGGCGCCGCTTTACATTTACCGCGCCCACGCTTACCTCTTAACCGGTGAACGGAAGAAAGGCCTCGCCGACGCCAACAAAGCCATTCGCATTGAACCTCACAGCAGCCTCAATCACTGCTTCCGAGCGACTATTAACATCAAATCAAAGAACTTTAAAAACGCCCTCCTCGACTCGAAAACCGCCCTCGCCCTCGCTCCGAAGAATCCAAAACTCCATTTCAAACAAGGACGGATCCACGAAGCCCTGGGGATGAACAAAGAAGCCCTCCACGATTACCGCAACGCCATCAAGCTCAAAAAGAACTTCTTCAAAGCCCGATATTCAAGAGCCAAGCTCTTCGAACACATCGGCCAAGCAGAGAACGCGATCCGCGAATACCAACTCATGCTCAATATCAAAGGCCACTCCACCTACACCCCCGAAATCCAAGCGGCCATCAATCGCCTCAAGAAACCTTGAGCCCATCGAAGCCACCTGAAGGCAAAATTCTCCTCAACCTTGCCAGGCCTTCCTGCCGATACTTCCTCAAGTAAGAATCACTCTGAATTCCCCGCGAGAAAATGCGGAGAGAGGAAAGCCCATGTCTGTCAAAAGCGATCGCTGGATCAAAAAAATGGCCACCGAGCATAAAATGATCGAGCCCTTCCAAGATGGACAAGTCCGGGACGGCGTCATCTCCTACGGAGTGTCCTCCTACGGTTATGACCTCCGTGTCGCCGACGATTTCAAAATCTTCACCAATATCTACAACACCCTCGTCGACCCCAAAAACTTCGACGATAAATCCTTCGTCGACCACGTCGGTGACTACTGCATCATCCCACCAAACTCCTTCGCCCTCGCCCGCACCGTCGAATACCTTCGGATTCCAAGGAATGTCGTCACCGTCTGCGTCGGCAAATCAACCTACGCACGCTGCGGTATCATCGTCAACGTCACCCCCTTCGAACCAGAATGGGAAGGCCACGCGACCCTCGAAATCTCCAATACAACACCCCTCCCCGCGAAGATCTACGCCAACGAAGGCCTCTGCCAAGTGCTCTTCTTTGAATCCGACGAAGAGTGCGAGACCTCCTACAAAGACAAAAAAGGCAAATATCAAAGCCAACCCGCCAAGATCATCCTGCCTCGCATGTAATCCTTTCTCTTGATAGGGTTGAGATCAAATGGGCTGCTCTCGGGCAGCCCTCAGTCATTTGGAGAGGCGAAAGGTCAAGAGCACGACCCTCTGAAGATCCGACTCACGCTGATTTGTCGGGCTCCGAAATCGCTGCTTCACCGTTGGAATCTCACCAAGCATTTCCAATTTAGGGCTCTTGAAGAGCGGCGAGACAATGGGGAGGGGATTGAATAACGGCAGCGCCTTCTCTCTCATGACAGGCACCTGGTAGTCCGTGATGAGAATCGTCGAATTGATGGGGAGGACCAATCTCTGACGCTGGGAGTTGGAGCTGGCCTGAGGCATTTCAATTCCAGAGCTTCCCATTGCCCTGGGAACTTGGCGATCCTCAGAATCGACTTCTCTTATGAAAGTTGACTCCCATTCAAGTTCAATGTTTTTGCGATCACCCCGGAGTCTGGGTTGAAGATAAACCTCAGAGCCAAACTCTACG
>JARGOJ010000696.1:2781-5177 GCA_029210225.1 Planctomycetota bacterium | reverse complement strand
AATCCTGCTTCCTAACACTTATGGAAGCGTCGCGACCGTCTTAGACAAAGCCCTCTCTAAAAAGCTAAAGGTTGCTTGTTTGGTCGTGGAGAACAAAACCCTCCGGAAGGTTAAAACTCGGGGGGTCTGTAAGGTCTTGCGAAGTCAAAACGCAAACTGTGAAATCACGTCTTTTGAAGGACTGAAGCAAGGCCACAATCTTCGAACCCTGCTGACGACGGCCCGGGCGGAAAAAGCCGACATCCTAGTCATTCTAGAGAAGCGATCCGAGCGGTCCTTCGTCATTTTGGATACTCGAAACGCCGTCGTGCTTGGTCACGGGTCGGGAAGCCAACAGCAACTTGTTCCCGGAAATAAAACGCTGCTCTCTCTCCATGAGTCGCTTTGTAAAACCTGGACTGCTCAGTAAGCCTTATTACTGGCCCTTCATGTGTTCGATCAGTTGATCGAGGGCGGCGCCCCACCCCCCATGGAAACCCATGTCGCGGTGCTTTATACAGCTCTCTTCGTCTGCATGCCGGGCGATAACCCTGTATTTCGTCCCGTCTCTCTCAGGTGAGAGTTCGATGACGGCGGTGAATGGAACGCTCATTGGGTCATCGGATGAGGGCGCGGGACGGAATCCTTCTGTGAGTCCGCAAGTCCAGACCAGACGACGCCCATCAACGACCTCGAGAACACAGCCTTCGATATCGACTTCGTCGTTCGTAGGGGAGATCAAGGTCACATTGAATGCCCCCCCGGGTTTGATATCTATGGAGCAGCGGCTGGTCCAAGGCTTCGGTGCAAACCAATGACTGAGGTTCTCCGCTTTGGTCCAAGCCGCCCACATCACATCGGTTGGCAGTTCGACGGAGCGCTCCAAGACCAGGTCGCGCTTAAGATCAATCGAGTCACCTATATTTCCCATTGTCTGGATACTTTCATTCGTTGTGTTGCTAGAGCAGCCATTGTGACAGGCGAGCCAGTCCCCAAATGACGACTGTGATGATGCTCAATCCCCCCAAGTAGGCTCCTGTGGCTCTGATCCAAGCGTTGCTACGGGCTGGAGAAGCCCCAAGGAAAGCGCGGCTGATCGGCGTCGCGGCCCGCGCTGTTGGCACGGTCTTCTCCTCGTTTTTTTCAGGGTTTTTATCCATGACCTGGCCTCGGATACTTGGAAAATGGCCATTCTAACTCTTTCACTTAAGATCCCTAAGAATATTGAACTAAGGCGCGAGGCAATGGGAAGGACTAAACTGGAGCAAGCCACGATTATAGGAATTATTCATGTCGACAGAAAAAATAGGCGGGCAAACCGCCATCTACCGAAGCTCGGAAGCCATGAACGAAGTCGAGGACGAGAGCATCGATGTCGTCGTGACCTCGCCCCCCTACAACCGTGGAAAGAACTATCAAAGCGATGACTCCAAGTCTCACAACGATGCCCTCCCAGAAGATGACTACCACGGGCTTCTGAGCCGTGTTTTTGGAGAGTGCCTCCGATGTCTCAAGAGAGACGGCGTCTTCTTCCTAAACATCGGTGACTCCGCGACCGATCAAGGGAAGAGTGAGGACGTGCTCCAGCTCGCAAAGAAAGCGGGCTTCCACCACCTCCAAACCGTGATCTGGGTGAAATCTCTCCTCGGCCGCGGACACTACACACCCAGCGGAGGCCTACGTCGACTCAACAACATATGGGAATCAGTCTATGTGCTCGTCAAGCATAAGAAGCAATATCGCTATGACACAAAGGCCATTGGAATCCCCTACGCCGATAAATCAAACATTGGAAGATATTCCGAGACCGATCTTCGCGACGCTGGCAACGTGTGGTTTATTCCCTATTCAAAGACCACCGGTAAGACCGTCAAGAAAGGCCACGACGCCCCCTTTCCTGTTGAATTGGCCCGCCGTTGCCTAAACCTAGTCCCTGATACCAAGAGGGTCCTCGATCCTTTTCTTGGCAGCGGCGTCACCCTCGCGGCCTGCGAAGACCTAGGTCTCGAGGGGGTCGGCTACGAGCTTTTCCCGCGCCGCCAATTGATCCGGGAGACCATCGTCGGACCCTGCCCCCAATCTCGTCCTGACGTCCTCCTGCCTCACCTCGAAAAAGCCGTCGCGCTACTCGCCAAGGCGGTCAATGAAAGCGACACCTTGCCCAAGACTTTGGAAAAATTAAGTGGCTCTCGCAAAGGGCGCGGTGACCGGCAGATCCTTCGAGAAGTGCTTGAAGCGCTCAAGCTTGCCCCAGATCTGTGTCAGAGACTTGAAAGCGAAGAGAAGGACGATTCGCAAAGCGCCGCAGCCTGATCTCGACTCTTGCATGACGCGCCGAGTCATAGCATACTGTGCGCCTTTGACTGGCGTTTTCCCAGGAAAGGCGACCCACCATGGCTCACTATAGAATCCTCATC
>JARGOJ010000696.1:0-2771 GCA_029210225.1 Planctomycetota bacterium | reverse complement strand
GGCGCTTTTCGCCGGGGATCATCGCTTCGAAATCGTCTCAGAAAAGCTTCGAGGTCAAGAGCTCCTCGACCAAATAGGCGAGTACGACGGCCTCATAGTCCGAAGTGGTTGCAAAGTCCCCGCCGAAGTCTTGGAAAAAGCGACGCGCCTCAAGGCCATTGCTCGCGCTGGTGTCGGGGTCGACAACATCGATGTCGTTGACGCGACACGTCGAGGAGTCTTGGTCATGAACACCCCCGGAGGCAACACCAACGCCGCCGCGGAACACACCATGGCCATGATGCTCGCGATGACTCGGAACATCCCCGCAGCCGACGCCGGCATTCGTCGCGGCGAGTGGCGCTCCAAAAAACTTGAAGGGACCGAGCTTCGTGGCAAAACTCTCGGGGTCGTCGGCCTCGGAAAAATTGGTCGCGCCGTCGCAGAGCGCGCCCGAGCCTTTGAAATGACCCTCCTCGGCTACGACCCTTTCCTCACCGATGAAATGGCCGCAGAGATGGGCGCGAAGCTCTGTGAGCTCGACGAATTGTTCTCCCAATCGGACTACGTCACTGTCCATGTGCCCCTCACGCCAAAAACGAAGAACTTGATCGACGACGCCGTGCTCCGCACCATGCGCCGCGGCGCTCGAATTGTCAACTGTGCTCGCGGAGGCATCGTCGACGAAGCCGCCCTGGCAAAAGCGCTTGAAAATGGACAGATTGCTGGCGCAGCTTTAGATGTCTTCGAGTCCGAACCCCTCGGAAAAGACCATCCATTCACCAAGCTCGATAACATTGTTCTCACTCCTCACCTCGGAGCGTCAACCGCCGAAGCCCAGGAAGCCGTGGGCCTCATGGCGGGGCATCAAATGAAAGACTATCTGAGCAAAGGCGAGATTCGCAACGCGGTCAACACCATCGCCCTCGACGCCCTCGAACTCGACCATATCAGCCCCTTCGCCGCGCTCGGCTCACGTCTTGGCTCACTCCAGGCTCAGATTCTAGAAGGAAAGCCTAAGAAGGTCGTCATGCGCTTCTCTGGGCCGATCTTCTCGACAGATACTCGCTGTGAGTTCGTCGCGTTATCAGCCCTCCAGGGCCTCTTCCAAGTGTCCTTGAACACCCCCGTCAACTTGGTGAGTGTCCCGCACTTCGCCGAGGAGTACGGAGTGACCATCGAGAAAGACCGCCACGGCGACGGTCACGGTTATAGAAACCTCCTCACTATGGAGGTCACCTCCGATCGCGAGAATCGGCGCATTTCAGCAACCCTCTTTGGTCAGGATAATCCTCGGGTTGTGCTGCTTGGAGAGCACAGTTTTGACGCCCGCCCCGAAGGCTCAGTGCTCATGTTCGAGAATAATGACCGCCCCGGTATGCTCGCCGAAGTGGCTGGCCTGTTGGCAAAGCACAGCATTAATATCGTGAATGTCTCTCTCGGCCGCCTAAAATCCGGTGGTCGCGCTCTGGCCTTCATGAACATTAGCCCATCCCTCAGCGCAGAGATCCTCGCTGAGGTACGCGCTTTGGATGGTGTCTTCTGGGCTAAATCCGTAAGCTTTGATGGTTAGGAGCCAGGCTTGAACCCAGGATTTCGCGATCACTTTGAGAATCCACGGGGCCTCGGGACCTTGGAAAATCCAAGCGCCGCCGCCAAGCATGTTAACCCTGCCTGCGGCGACATCCTCCAATTCTCGGTTCTTGTGACGGATGGTGTGATCGCTGATCTGCGCTTTCAGTGCAAAGGATGCTCCGCGAGTATTGCTGCGGCGAGTGCGCTAGTGACTTGCGCCAAAGGTCAAGCCGTCCAAGATGCCGAAAAGATAGATCTCCCCCAGCTTGAAGAATTGATTGGTGAGCTACCCGTTCTCTCAAAGCACGGGTTTACTCTCGCCCTCGATGCCTTCAAGAGCTTACTCGCAGAGTTATGACTCTCTTAGAAAAAGGAATGAAAGATGCCGAAGATCGTCTTCTACAACCGTAAATGAACGGGTTGCAAAAAAGCGCGGGAGTTTCTCGCGGACAATGACATCGCCCATGAATCCCATGACGTTCGTAAAAGCCCCATCGACTCTGATGGAACCCTCAAAATCGCTCGCGCCATGAAAAAGCTCCTCGTTAAGAAGGGCAAGAAAGTCGTCGAGTTCAAGGTCTCCGACGATTTAAGCGACGAGGACATCCTCAAGAACTTCCTTGGCCGCTCGGGGACCCTGCGGGCTCCGGTTTTGCAATCCGGGAAGACGCTTATGGCGGGCTGGGAAGAAGAGACATACAAGTCTCTCACTTGATCCCAACACAATCATTATCTGGATATGAAAAAGGACAGCGTTTAGGCGCTGTCCTTTTCGATGGGGGCGGAGACCGCTTCGTTCTCGGGAGAGCTTTGTTCTTTTGCTTTCGCTTTCAAAGCAAGAGTGACATAGCCCTGAAGCAGGTGATTGAAAATCTGTGAAATCATGAACGAGAATGCGAGGACACCAATGAGCGCGGATTCTTCGAGGTAAGCCGCAAATCCAACGAGAATGAAGATGCCCCCCACGTAGCGGAAGGGAGTCAGCACCATGGTCGCAGCGATCTTTGTATTCACCGAGCGATTCGCTGAATAGAGGGTCCCCACGATCCATGACAGGCCAACAAAGAGGGCGAGCCCGTGACCGGCCAAGACGGCAATGACCGTGAAATCATGGCCAATGAAGCTCCACATGCTAAGGATCACGCCGACGAAGGTCAGGTCGAGACCATAGGCCAGGGTCACGCGGTAAATAATGCGCCGGAGAAGCTCGGGAGGAA
>JARGOJ010000695.1:2250-5184 GCA_029210225.1 Planctomycetota bacterium | reverse complement strand
TAGTCCCGTTGAATAGGCTCAGCGCGCTCATCGAAGGCAAAGACCTGCAATCGAGTCTCGCCTTCGAACTTCAACATGAGCTCTTCAGCGAGCTTGACAGCCTTCTCAAGGCGCGACCCGAGGGCCATGCTCCCAGAGCGGTCAATGAGGAAAATGACGCGGTCTGTTTTAGTAACCGGTCCAGTCCGAATAACCTTGTTCTTAGGATTTTGAGGATCGTCTGGGTCGCGATCTGGTTTAGGGAAGGGGTTATTCTTATCGTTGAGCTCTGGGATGATGCTGCGTATCTGTGCCAGTTGATACTTCCGAACAACAACCTTTCCATTCTCTTTGGAAGCGAAGGTGACCGACGTTCCGGTTTGACTCATGATCTTGCCGGGGAGATCGCGCCCGTCCGTTAAGACCAGGCGATCGGCACGAGCGTTAGTGCAGAGTAGACTGCCCAATAGAATGACAGCCCAAAAACGAAAACTAGCTCGACGAATCACAGATCCTCCTTTGAACTTCATTGGCGCCCTCACTCCAAAAAATTGATAGCGCGAACGCTCAACTTCAAGAGCCCAATATTGCAGCTCCAGTCTAACCTTTTCGACGACTTCGTGGGCTTTGGAATTTCACCCCGGAGAAAAGCCTGACGATTCTTCGCTTAGGAAGAAAGCTGCTCCGCTTGTTTGGTAATCGTTTCCAAGACGAAGGCGACCGCTTCGTCAACTTTCTCAGCGTCTTTGCCTTTCCCTTGAGCGAAGTCCGGACGGCCGCCCCCGCCACCACCTAAGATGGAGGTCGCGGTTTTAATCAGCTTCCCAGCATTCCAACCCTGGCCGACCAGATCCTTGGTGCAAGCGGCGAGGACCGCGACGCCGCCTTTGCCTTTGGCAAACAAGACCGCGATGGTCGGATCACTCTGGGCCTTGATGGAATCACCGACCTGACGGAGCGCTCCAGCGTTGCCTTCAATCGCCGTTACGAGAACCTTCATGCCGTGAATGCTCGTCGCCTGCTTAAGAATGTCCTTCGGCGCGACCGCTGCTTTGGACACCTTTTGGGCGTCTTTCTTAAGGGCTTTGATCTGCTTAAAGAGGTCGGCGATGCGGGGTAGAATATCACTTGGGGGGACTTTAAGGTCCTGTGAAAGCTGCTGCACAACGTGATGGTTCGTCATCGCGTGTTCGAGGGCAAAGGCCCCGGTGACCGCTTCGATGCGGCGAACGCCCGCAGAGACTGAACTCTCTTTGACGATTTTCAGGCTGCCGATCTCCCCAGTGTTGCGGCAATGGATGCCTCCACAGAGTTCGGTGGAGTAACCGTCACCGATGGCTAGAACACGAACTTCGTCGCCATATTTCTCACCGAAGAGGGCCATCGCGCCTTTGTCTTTGGCGGTTTGGAAATCACAAACGTCGGTTTCAATGGCGTCGTTGGCCATGATCTTTTCGTTGATCAAACGTTCGATCTCATTGAGAGCGGTTGGACTTAAGGAGTCGCCGTAGGTGAAGTCAAAGGTGAAGCCATCAGGCTTAATCACAGACCCTTGCTGAGTGACCTTGTCACCAAGAACGGTTCGGAGCGCCCAATGAAGAATGTGAGTTCCGGTGTGATTGCGGCGAACAGCCGACCGGTAACCAATATCAACGGCGGCTTCAACAGGTCCATCCACACGCCCGGGGGTCCCTGAAATAAACTCGCCTCGGTGAACAATGACGTCCCCGAGCTTTTGAGTGTCGTCGACGCGGAATTCGAAGCCCCCATCTCCAACGGAGGCAATGAGACCTCGGTCGCCTTTGGGTCCACCGCTCTCTGGATAGAAGGGGGTGCGGTCGAGGACGATCTCGTTGTCATTGGCGCTCAAAACCCGGGCGGAGTCCAATCGGACATGGCTGTATCCCAAGAATTTAGAGGCTTCGACGAGGGCATGGCGTCCGAGGTTGGACTTGTTGAATGTTTGAGTCTGGCGTCCTTGCTGCTGCTCAGTTTTGAGGCGCTCCCGAAAGCCTTCGCTGTCGACGCTAAGTCCACGCTCTTCCGCCATCTGCTCGGTGAGGTCGATGAGGAAACCATAGGTTTGGTGGAGGTCGAAGGCTGCGTCGCCGTCAATGACGGTATTCTTCTCACTTGCGAGCTTCTTGACGACTTTGTCGAAGCGTTTGAGACCACGCTTGAGGGTCCGCATGAAGAGCTTCTCTTCGGCCTTGATCACGTCCATGACGTGGTCTTGCTGGGCCGGAAGCTCGGGGAAGACATCGCCGAGCTGCTTGGCCAGTGTGGGGACCATGGTGTAAAGGCAAGGCTCGTTCATACCAAGCTCGCCAAGGAAACGTGAGGCGCGACGCAGGATACGCCTTAGCACGTAGTCGCGACCGTTGCTGCCGATGCTCGCGCCGTCAGCGATAGAAAAGGACAGGGCGCGGAGGTGATCGGCGATGGCGCGGTGCCGGCGACCTTCGAGACCCGGGTCGTAGGCGACCCCGGTCATCTCTGCGATGGCCTCAATGAGAGTCATGAAGAGGTCTGTGTCGTAGTTACTGCGAACGTTTTGCAGAACCGCAGTGACGCGTTCGAGGCCCATTCCGGTATCGACGTGCTTGGATGGGAGGTCGATGAGGGAGCCGTCTTCCATACGCTCAAACTGGATAAAGACGAGGTTCCAAATTTCGATGACCCGTTCGGTGTCTGCGTTCACGAGAGTTCGGGGGTCGACGTTGGGGTCGTCATTGGGTCCGGCGCCGAGATCGTAGTGGATCTCAGAGCAAGGACCACAGGGGCCTGTGTCGGCCATTTCCCAGAAGTTATCTTTTTCGTCAAAGCGGAGAATGTTGCTGTGGTCGACATCTGTCTCCGACTTCCAAAGCTCCATGGCCTCGTCGTCGGTGCGGTAAACGGTGATGTAGAGGCGGGATTTGTCGAGGCCCCAGACTTCCGTGAGCAGCTCCCAGG
>JARGOJ010000695.1:0-2240 GCA_029210225.1 Planctomycetota bacterium | reverse complement strand
AGTCGCCAAAAGACCAGTTCCCGAGCATTTCGAAGAAAGTGTGGTGATAAGTATCCCGGCCCACTTCTTCGAGGTCGTTGTGCTTCCCGCCGGCACGGATGCACTTTTGGGTGTCTGCGGCTCGTGTGTACGTTCGCTTGCCCGTGCCTAAGAAAACGTCTTTGAACTGGTTCATCCCAGCATTTGTGAAGAGTAGGGTCGGGTCGTCTTTAGGGACGACAGGGGCGCTGGGGACGATTTCGTGATTTTGCTTTTTGAAGAAATCAAGAAAGTCCTGGCGGATTTGAGTGACGGTTTTCATCAATCCTGGTTCCTGTTTTGAAGTCGTGATCTTTAATTAATTGGATCAACGGGGCAAATCGAGTGCAGAGGTTACGACAGTTTCCTCGGAAATCAACGACGTTTTGGGGGATCAATCGCTGAATTCGAAGCGATGGACGACGGAGTAGGTCGCTCCCGTCGGGTGAACTTGGCTTTTCATGAGTTCAAAGCCAGTGATTTTCATAGATTTGGGGAAGAGCTCTTTGGTAGCGACTTTCTTCATGCTTTTCTCCAGCGCTCGATTCGTTTTTTTCAGACGAGCGAGGGTCATGTGAGGTCGCAGCATTTTGTGTTGTCGCGGGGCAAATCCCTGGCCCACGAGGTCTCGCTCAAGGCGATTCGACAAGTGTTGGAAGGGAGGGCTTGTTTTGATGCCGAGGCAGAAAACGGCCCGTCTTCGAGAGCCGAGGCGCATAAAATCGGAGAACTTCACCGTGAAGGGTGTCATGCCCGCTGCGGCTTTTTGCCCGCTGTCGATTAATTGGGGAATTTCGACGATGGGAACTTCGCCGAGAAACTTCAGCGTGAAGTGAAGATTCGCGGTTTTGACCCAACGGAGGCTCCGTTTTTTGTCAAACTCTTCGGAGCTGCTCCGAAGAGTTTTTAACATTTTATGGGACTTCTCAAAGACATCGTCGGTCAAGGTTAGGCAATAGAACAAACGCATTAGGTCGACTCGAAATCTTGGGTTTCTTTGAATGGTCTGGGGTTTGATCTTGACGACCCCCCTCCCGACTTTGATAATACGCGGCTCAATTTTGGAAACAAGGCGCAGTTGTGTTGTGAAACATGATTTCGCGTCGGTTGTTAGCTGTGTCTCTCACTAATTGTCCGTCAATTAGCGAATGAGCAAGGAAAAAACACGATGGCTGTACCTAAGAGAAAAGTCTCACAAGCCCGCGGCGCAAAACGCCGCGCACACCTCGCCCTCAAGGCTAAGCAACTTGGGACTTGCAGCCGCTGTAGTCAGCGGATTTTGCCCCATACTGTCTGTGTATACTGTGGAACATACAGAGAAGAAGTTGTTTTGAAGGTGAGTGAGAACGACGATCTTTCGTAACTCACGAAGGATATTGAGTCTTACATCTTTTGACTATCGGATTGGCTCTCGCCGATCCTGAGACGCCGGTACCGCGAGCATGTGTTGAGTTTTGACACGGCCAACGGGACCGTCTTATCCCAACGAATGGGCGGGTTTTATCCCGCCCGCACGTCGTTTTTCGGCTGAGTCATGGGGGAGCTTCATGTCGCGAAAATGCTCAATCGCCGTCGACATAATGGGGGGTGACAATGCTCCCGAGGCGATCATTCGGGGCAGCATCGCCGCCTTGGAGGAATGGCTCGACCTCGAGTTACACCTCGTCGGTCCAGCGTCGCTCATCTCAAATCACACAAAAAACCTTGCCTCAAGCCTCCAAAAACGAATTCATGTGATTGAAGCCTCAGAGGCGATCTCCATGAACGAGTCTCCAGTGAGAGCGCTGAGGAGCAAAAAAGACGCGTCGATCGCCGTCGCGGCGCGGGCCCTCCAAAACAACGAGGTCGAAGGACTCTTCTCAGCTGGACCCACAGGAGCGACCATTGCTGCGGTTTGCTTCTCCGCGCAAATGCTTGAGGGAGTGAAACGACCCGGCATTGCGGTGACCTTCCCCGGCATGAAAGGGCCCGTGGTGCTCTGCGATGTTGGGGCCAATGTCTCTTGCCGCTCTGTTCACCTGCTGCAATATGCTGTGATGGCCTCGGAGTATTGCCGGGCGATTCACCACATCGACTCGCCGAGGGTGGCTTTGTTGACGATTGGGAGCGAGGAAGGCAAAGGGAATCGACTCATTCAGGATAGCCATCAAGTCTTGAAATTGGCCGCGGGCATTCAATATACGGGTTTGATAGAGGGTCATGAAGTGCTTACGGGTCAGGCC
>JARGOJ010000694.1 GCA_029210225.1 Planctomycetota bacterium | reverse complement strand
CTTGAGCTTCATTAATTTGGCTTCCCAAGTTTTGCAGTGCTTCAGCCAATCTCGCTTGTCCGATCGTCCATAGGCTTCGATGACGGCGACCCGGCGCCAAATGGCCTTGTCTTTCACAATGATCTTATTGAGCTCGGCCTGGTCTTTGCCAAACTTGAGCAGCATGACGGCGCATTGATGAGCGGCCCAATTGTGCTCTTCCTTCTTGGAGACGCCGTCGAAGAACTTCTTAATTAATTGATGCTCTTCTTCATTCTTAATACCGCGCTTCGTCAATTCATTCATGAGCAGGGCGCGCAATTGAACGCCGTGAGCCCTCCGACCTTTCTTATAGGTGTCGAGCACTCTCTCAACGACGAAGTCGTCTTTCAGGCGGCAGAAGGCCCGAATTGTGTTGTGATCCCAGGAGAGGGCGGTGGATTCTCCGAGCCTGGAGAAGTTCTCGACAGGGTTGTTCTTGACCTGAGCGAAGGCCGGATTCGCCCATAGCAGGGCGGAGGAAGCAAGGAGGGCTATGAGTGTTTTGTGGGTGGTGATCATAAAAGAAATCCTCTTTGCCCTTTGGCTGCGCTTTAGAAATTCGGCCTCAGACCGACTCTTGGGGTCAAGCATAGCCTGCAAAATACCATAGCGTGAAGGAAAAGCAGATCTATTACGCCATTGTTCAAGCGTTGTTGGCCGTTTCAAAGCTGACTCTCTATATATCGATTTCTTGCGTTTTCTTATGGGTAATAATTCGGGTGAGAATGAGACTCATTAGCAGCTGGAGGGCGATTGGGTTGCACTCAATAGGCTCTCTTTGCGCCTGTTTTTACGCGCTATTATACGCGCTCTTTTTTTCAACGTTGAACTGTAGATTTGGAGGCTGAAAGAGAATATCCCTACGGGCATAGTTGCAGACAATAGCGTCAAAAACTGCAGGCCTAGAGCTTCGCAGAGATGATTTGTAGCTTTTGTGTTGCCGTCCTCAGCGTCTTTTAAGACAGGGAGTTCTCTCAATCATGAAACTTAATATGAAACAAGCCTTTATGGCGACCACGCTGCTCAGCGTCGGTCTATTCAGCGGTTGTTCTGATTCCGGTGATACGAACATCACCAACACCGTGATCAATCGCTTTGACACCGTTCCTACCCGTGCTGACGAGATCGCGACCCGGATTGATGAGTCCTGGTCTGATAACCAGAAGTCTATTAACCTGGGCTCGAATGAAGATTTTGAAACGGCAAAGGTATTTCAATCTGTTGATGGCGGTGGAATCATTGCTTACGTTCAAGGCGACGACGGAGAAGAATTTGCGTATATCGCTTACTATGGTCCTTCTGGAGGCGTGCAACAGACCGTTCGCATGAAGGGGACTTTTGATGACGACGGCGCATTCGACACTGATAGCATCGAAGACATGGTGGTCGTTTTTACACCGAGTGGAGACGCTGTCATTGCTTTCATCGCTGGTCAAGAATCGGATGACGCGGTTCCTGCTGACAACACCTCAGACCGAGTGTTCTATGGGACCTTTACCCGCAGCCTCGCTAATACAGCCCGTGCCAGCACCGGACAACGCTTCGGCTTCTCTAGTTTTACACCCATTGATACGAATGTTATCACCACTGATGACAACAACGCTGTTGGTATGTTTGTCTCGACGAACCTGGTCGACGGTCAGACAACCTACGAGGGTGATGAGAATGACTTGGAGCGTTCAGGCTCTCTTGGTGACTCAACCACTCCCTTCATCTTCATTGGCTGGACTTACAATAACGCCAATAGCGACATTCGCGCTGAAGGCAAGTTCGTTGACCTTGGCGACGCCGACAACGATGGAGACAGACTTGAGTTGACCTCCGCAACAGCCACTCAAATTCCGTTACCGACTGTTATTGCTGGCGAAAATGTCGACCAGACAGTTCGCACTTCTGGCCGGGATATGCTTTTCAGCACCAACAATCACCGCGCCTGTGGAGATCAGCCGGGGAACAACAACGACAGCTCTGAATAGTTTCACTGATATCTACGCTTTGATCGGTGACGGCTATCGCGCTCTCAACGGTCAGTCGACAACATGGGTGATCTACCGTGAAAATGCCTTTGACGATGCCACTGTGACACAAGCTGATGCCGACCTCATGATCGCGCAGATTTCTAGCACAGGTGTCGTGACTCTTGACGAGTTCGATCACAACCCTGTTGCTGCCGCCAACCCAAACGATGTCAGCACAAACGTTCAAGTGCAAATGTCTCGCGGAGCAACGCGTGCATTCATTTACTACACTCAAACTTTCGACGTCGCCGCTGCGGCCGTGCAAACAGACGTGTCTCTCTTTGTCAGAGCGCTGCGTTTGAACGGAGACAACAGCCTCGCCAACAACGTCTCGAACGAAGGTGAAGTCAACGGCACTCACGATACTGACAACAACAATGATACAGACGTGCAGAACTTCGCCATTGCGAGCCAAAATCCCTTCAGCACTCCTGATACCAACAACGATGCCAGCTACGTTGCTTTTGAACAAGAGATCGACGGAGACGCCGATGGACGGACGCTGCGCGGTCGCACAGTGATGATCACTGATATCACTGCTGCTTCAACAGCGATCACTCTTGGTACTGAAAGAACAATTATTGCAAACAGTGATACCGACTTCGGCATTGACGATCTCATTGTCCTTCCCGGCAGCTCATCGAATGGCGACGGAGTTGTCTTTTACGGCGCCAACGGCAACAACATCTCAGACAACACCGCCATGGGAGCCTTTACAGAGCCTCGTCCCTTTGTCTATGTGGGTTCTCTTCCTAATAGCCAGTCCATTACCACTCCTCTTCAAGTCGGTAGTGATAGCGGTCCAGGCCTCGTGTTCTTCGGTCAATTCCAGCAACTTGAAGACGAAGCCGAGCTAGGTGCTGTTGTTACTCCTAATTCACCTGCGTCTCGTGACTTCACCTTTGACACTGATACGGCCACCCCAGAATTTGCTCACCTCATCGCGAACGAATACGAAGTTTCAGATAATTCGGAAGATGGCACCACCTACGTTGGTCGTGTTCTTGACCTGCGCAGGGCTCAGTTTGGAACTGTTGGAGATCGCTTCAGCCCACGTCTTTCGGAATCTCCATTCAACGTTGGCACAATTGACGGCCATGAGTTTGAAGATATCGATGACACTGTCCTGGAGCTTATCCCACAAGGCAACGATGTCGTTGCGATCTTTAACACAGAGACTCAAAACGACGAAGGTGACAACGGTGTTTTCTATATCAACACCTATAGCAATGGTTCATGGTCCGACGCCGCTATCTTGTCCAATGATAGCGTTGAACCCATTGAGGACGATGAAAATCCTTTCTTCAAGTCCGGCGACAACTTCGAAGTGATTCGTGGAACAAGCAATGGTATTGATAATGCCGTTGGAACATGGTTGTTTTGGCTCCGTCAAGATGCAAATGGCTTCGATGACGAGAATGAGACATACAAGCTTCAAGGCCGCCGGGTCACAGGAACGAGCATGTCTCGTAACTAAGGCGTCCTTAAAGAGCTGACTCTTCCAAAGAATCCAAACAGCTCTTTCAAATAAGAAGAAGGCGATGTTCCTACGAACATCGCCTTCTTTCTTTTTAAACGGATCCCGAATGAATCGAAGCCTTTGCTGGTTTAAGTCGCAATCCTATTGGGCAGGATCAATTCGCTACTTCGTGACCTCGACAAATTTTCCATAGCCTTTCTTGGCGATCTCTTGGAGCAATGTCTTGCGAGTTTCTCCAAGAGCAATTGTGTGAACGGTCACTTTGCGCACTAAATTGAGGCGGTTGAGTTCGAGGAGAAGTTCAGCGTCTTCAACGTAGGGACCTTTGCCGTAAGGAGTCTTACGCTTCTCTTTGACTTTGCCGACGAAGACGCTTTTGTAAGTGGCCATTCTAACCGCTGGTAATTTCACAGTGACTCCAGTCTCTGGATCGGTGTAACTTTGGTCGACCATTTCACTGCCTGTTTTAACAGACTTATAGACGCTCCGCTCATATTCGTAAGCCGGAGATTCCCCCGTGAAGCCGTCTTTGTTGGGCACTCCGTCGGAGAGCAGGAAGATCATATCAGCGCCGTAGCGAATCAATCCTTTGTGAACCTCAGGGTGATCGGTCTTCACCCGGCCTCGAACGCTGTGCATAAAGGCCTGGTGAAAGCCTTGGTAGTAATTGGTTTGACCAAGCAATGTGCCCAGAGGTTTGAGGGTCGTCGCTTTGCTTGGGCGAAACCTTACGAGACTGTTGAGAGTGTTTCTTACGTTCTTCTTCGAGGCTTTCAAAAAACCAGGAGTGGCGGGGCAATTTTTAGCATTGTCGCCAAACCAGATAATGGCGAAGAATTGTTTTCTATCAAGCTTTTTAAGGGTCGCAATAAGATTGACCTTGGCGGCATCAAAGCGCGTCTTCACCCCTCGCCAATTGCGCTCAACGCTCTTCTTCTCACTCGGGGGGAAGAGCCTGCGGAATGCTTTGCGCTCGGCCTCAGTAAGTGGCTTGAGCATGGAATCGGACGCGTCAACGAGGAAGAGTAATCTGTCGCCGTCAGCGTCAATGCTCATAAAGCTAGCGCCGCGAACTACTGTGGAGCCTTTGACGACGCTGTTCTTGCCTTTGAGTCGGGGCATCCAGGCTTGGGAGTCCGTCGGCGCTTCGTCAGTTCCAAAGGCATGTTGAAGGGCCCGGGCGATCTTGCGCTTTGTCTTAATGGACATCTTCTTGGTGTCCAGCCAGTTAATCACCATCTCCAAGCTCGGCAAAGTCATCTTGTAAACAGGATCGTACTTCACGGGCTTCTTGACAGGAGTCTTTGGGGTGACTTTGGGAGGAACAGGTTTGGCGGGAGTCTTAGGCTTGACTGGAGCACCAGGGACCGCTGGAGTTCCTGGCACCTCTGGCTTCTTAGGCGTCACTGGCACAGCGGGCTTCCCAGGCTTCCCAGGCTTTGCTCCAGGTTTACCAGGAACAGCTGGCTTTTTCGGAGGGATAAGCTTGCCACCTGGACGAACGGGGCGCTTGGGACGAACGCGAACAGGAGGGACGGGCTTGGGCTTTGGTTTTTTAGCGACGCGTGCGACGCTCCAGGCCAGTGAGATCAGAGCCGTGTCTCGTTCCGGGGCCTTGAGCTTCATTAATTTGGCTTCCCAAGTTTTGCAGTGCTTCAGCCAATCTCGC
>JARGOJ010000693.1 GCA_029210225.1 Planctomycetota bacterium | reverse complement strand
TTATGTGTCTGTCGTGAGGAATAGCATGACGGTGAAAACGCGAAGCCCAAAAGGAGGCCGAGGCACGCTGTTCATATTAATGACCGTGAAGGCAGAGAATGTCTACGCCGATTTCTTGAAGGCTGTGGCCAAGGCCAACACAAGCCTTCGAATCGACAAGAAGCCTGCCCCGAGTAAAAAAGCGGAACAGCTCTTAGACACGCTCGCAAAGAAGCTCAAGGATCGCTTGGCTAAGGTTCAGGATGCCTTGGCAAAGGAATATGAGTTCGCCGGTTGGTCCGCTCCTAAGGCTGCAGAAGAGAAGAAAACGAAGTGAGGTTCACCGCTTTGGTCAGTCGATGTGCTTCAGGAGATAGTCGAGGAAAAGCTCGCGGATAGACTGAACGAGGGGCAAGGGGCTTTCTTCTGCGAGCGCGACAAGCTGAAGAACGGTGTCCATGGGGTTCAAGTGAGCTGTCGTCGCGAGGGAGACTGCTTGCAGGCCAACATTGAGAGAGTCGAAGGGAACTTCACTGTCGGCTTTCGCATAGGGGAAGCGGTTGTTCGTCGATTGAATGATTGTTTTTCTGGCTTCCTTCACTCCGTCGATCGAGGGCTTGAGTCGGGAGGATCGCTTCGCCATTTCAAACTCTTCGAGAACCCGAAAGCGCCAATGGCTCGGGTATTCCAAGATGACGGCGTCGAGGATGGATTTGGTCATACCGAGGGCCATGCGGAGAGTCCAAGGCTGGAGGCCGGTTTGCTGGATGGCGTCTTGAAGGCTAACGGGGTCGCCGAGCTCTTCTTCATCGGCGAGGAGAGCGAGGCAGTCGGGATCGCAGAGGCGGGCCCCTAGCTCAAGGATCGCTTTCGTGAGATGCCCGGCGCTGTAACGCTCGGAAATCCAAATAGCTCGGGCGCCTCGTTTGAGGTCTTGAGATAACTCGTTGCTCGTCTCGCTCATCCTGGTCCTGCTTTGCGGGGCTCTTTATAGGCTCGTTCATCGAGCGCTTCTTCGGAGCCCCTCTGGAAACCTTCACAATTAGATTATAGGGCAGATTGAAGAACTCAAATTTGCTGACTTTCAAGAAACATTGACAATACCATTTCCTACAAATCGCGTCTTTGTCAGGCACAGAATGACCTCAGAGCAATGCCAACCGCCCTCCCGAAGGCGGTTAAAATCATGTATCATGATTCCCCTGAGACGCTAGAGTTCAAGCTTTGCCGGCGTCTCAATCGGCTTGAACCGGGTTTTGATTTTTTAGTGATCGGTGGCTTCGCCGGCGCGTGATGGACTTGTTTATGAGAAAAATTGCTTTTTTGATCCTTACCTTGGCCCTCGCCCCCGTGGCCTGCGCTCCTCCTGCCGATCCGAAGGCCAAAGAGGAAAAGAAGGATTCTGGAGAGGAAAAAACAAAGGACGGTGAGAAAGCAAAGGACGAAGATGGGAAGAAAGCCACTTTGTCTCCTGAAGAGCTCGCGAAGAAGAAGAAAGCACAAGCTGAGCTAGATAAGAAGTTGAGCGATCCAGACTTGATCATTGCGAATCGTGAGTTGTGGGCGCAAGCCCCAGCAGAGGCGCAAGATAAGGCTATCGCGAAGGTGGCTAAGACGCTGGGAGCGGCATATGGGCTTGTCTCTGCCAAAGAATATGAATGCGGCAAGCGGAAGCACCGCATCGCCACCTTCCGCCATGAGAAGTCTGGGCTCTTACTTCAGCTCATCCCCGGGGGTGTTTACCAAATGGGAGATGAGGGTTACACGAAGAAGCGCCGGGTCAAGGCCATGTTGATCGGTGCCTTCGAGGTGAGGCAGTCTTGCTGGGACAAGATCGGCGGCGAGAACAAGCGCGATAAGAAGGGCGCTGATTGGCCCGTGAACAATGTCTCCTGGGATGATGCGGTGGCTTGGTTGAAGAAGGCTGGCGACGGCCTGCGCTTGCCGAGCGTTGTCGAATGGGAGTATGCCTGTAGGGCGGGGACCACGTCCGAGCACTTCTGGGGGGATGAAGCCGGCGCGGACTATTGCTGGCACGATAAGAACAGCGGCGGCAGCTATCACGCGGTCACCGAGCACAGCGCGAAGACCAATGCTTTCGGTCTGGCGGATTGCTCGGGCAACCTCTTTGAGTGGTGTGACGATATGCTCTCTGCGACCTCGACCTTGCGTGCGTATTCCGGAGGCAAGTTTGAAGGCGACCTTTACGATTGTCGCTCCGCGAAGCGTGGAGGAAATGTCCCAGATACGCGAAGTCCGTCGGTTGGCTTCCGAGTCGCCCGATCGATTGATTGATCGGGCATTCGATTGTTTGCTGGGGGCGTTGGATCAGTCGAGCTTGTCGAAGAAGGACTGCGCGGAGCTGGTCTCAAGGCCGTGTTCCTCGGCCCAGCGAATCCAATCCGGAATCAATATTTTTAATTGCTTTGGCAGAGAGCAAGCAGAGATGCGGCAAAGCTTGGCGAGGAGTCCGGCGGCGTTGCGCGATTGTGGATTTTCAAAGAGGGCGACGGCGGTTTTGATGTCATTGTTCCGCTTGGGGAGCCAAAGTTTTTCGAGGCGCTGGCCGAGACGAAGGATATCCAGACGATTGAGAGGAGCCGCGTAGATGTATACTTGCAGGGCGGCAACTGCTTCCCGCGCAAGCTCCGAGGCTTGGCCGTTATGCCCGCTATCGATGAGGGACATCCAGTTGTCGATGTCGACAGAGTTAAAGATACAGCGAGTAAATTCGTGACCGTTCATTGGTCTGGGTCCTTGTAAGGCTTGGACCTTTTCACATCATTTCTTCAATAAGCGTCATAGCCTTTAGACTAACAGAAGATCGAGAGAGGCTGCTAGTCCTTTTGATTTATTTCAGGCTTCTCATAGGGCGCGCAATCTTCGCTGGTATTTCAGGCTTTCGTGCCTTTGCTTTTGGGGCTGTTTTGGGGATAGGGACTTTGCTGGCTGAGGGCTGTGTGGTCTATTAATCGCCCTGATTTGAGATATGAGATGAGGAAAACAGCGAATGGTTGATGACAAAACAGGGGCTTCCGAGAACGGGGAGTCCGAGAAGAGCGCTGAGAGTGAGACCGAAAATTCGAAGCCTCGCATCAGCGGTGGGAAGAAGCTGGGTTTTACTCTCATCTTATTGCTGATGCTCATTCCGGTTTTGGAGCTGCTCGGGCGGCTCGCCGGCTTTCCTACGGGGGCGCTTCAATCCTTCGCGAAGATTCGCATCAACGACTCCGAGACCTTCGACCGCGTCCCTGGAATTTTTCGTCCTGGCTATTCCGGGCGGGTCTTGTGGCCAAAGGAGCTGGCCTTTGACCTCAAGATAAATCAATTGGGAATGCGTGGGCCTGAGGTTGCAGTCGAGAGAACAAAGGGGGTTTATCGCATTCTTTGTGTTGGCGACTCGAATACCTTCGGGCTTTATAGCGGTGAGGATGCGACCTGGCCCGAGGTCTTACGTCAGCAATTCAAAAAGGACGGCCTTGAGGTCGAGGTTTTGAACTCCGGGTGTCCGGGATGGTCGACCGCTGATGTGGCCCGTTACCTGAAAGAGAAGGCTCTTGATAAGGTGAAGCCCGACATGGTGCTCCACATGTTCTGCGGCAATGATCCTTATGACATCGTCGACGTTGAGGCGACCGACGGGAAATACGCACGACTCGCCAAGCGAGTGAAGAAGTACAACGCTCTGACTGGGATGAAAGAGGCGCTTCGTTATGGCACTGCGCTGGGAGAATTTGAGGCGCGAATTCGCATGGTCTTTAAAGCCGCTGGTGAGGAAGCAAGGATCGGAGCGGGTCAGGGGCCTGGGGCGAAGCCGCTGCCGTTGCCAATTCCTGACCAAGATTACAAGAAGCATGAAGATTGCTACGGGAAAATCGCGGCGCTTTGCAAAGAGAGAAAGATAGCGCTAGCGACCGTGTGCTTTCCCCATCACAAGAGTGATTTAATCGAGCAAAAGGGTATGGCGACACTTGAGAGGCGAATGGGGGATACAGCGGTCAAAAACGGCGCGGTCTTATTGCCCCTGGTCACAGCGTTTCGGGCGCTCCCAGAACAGGACAGTCTCTACAATTTACCTTATGATTACCACGCCAATGAAAAGGGCAATAAAGAGCTGGGTCGTCTTATTGGGGAGGCTCTGAAGACTCGGAAGCTGGGTCCGTATTCAGAGTAGGGTCTGAGTCGGTGTTCAAGGTCGATTCTGGGGTCTCCCGCTTTGCTTTTTTAGCGGCCCTCTTGGTCTGATTCTTCTTCATTTTAAGATAGAGTTTTTCGACCTTGGTCCGGGCCCACGGTGTTTTGCGGAGGAACTTGAGGGTTGAATTGACCGAGGGATAGAACTTAAAGCAACGCAGGTCAATGCGCTCCGCCAAGCCATCCCAGCCATAAGTCTCAGAGAGCTCGGTCACGATCACTTTGAGGGTGAGACCGTGAAGGGGATTGTTCGGTTGTTCCTGGCTCATGACAGTCTTTCCGGAATCATTAGCAGTCGTCTTAAGAGACGAGTTCTTACCAAGTCGCGAGGACAAGTGCAAGCACGACCTTCGGGTAGCGGCAGTGAGACTTATGTTTCGACGCTAATCACCGTTTTCTTCGAGGACCTGAAAGATGCCGTTCATTTCCTCAATTTCACCAGCGATGAGTTTTTGCTCACCGTCGTAATCTGTGGTGCCGGGCTTGTATTTCATTTTTAACAGCAGGGTTTGTTTCGTGACTTTGCCCTGAGCCGCCAGAATTTGGAGTTCTGTGAAGGTCAACAATCCAACATTGAGTGACTGGCTATCGACCTTCCAAACCTTCTTTGTGAAATGAGAAAGTTGCTCTTCTAACTCGGAGATTTGCTTCGTAGACGCTTCCTCTTTCTCCTCAAGGCGATTCAATCGCCCTGGCAAGCGCCAACAGAAGACAAGAATCGCAATATAGCCAATTGAAAGAAGAATATCCCACAACATACAAAGTCTCCTCGAATCAAACGCTGCTACAACTCCACAATCACCATTAGATCAAAATAGTTAAGATAAAACGTCTGTGACTTCTCCTCTCGCAATGACTTCCCCCCCTGCTTGAAGGCGAAACTCTGTGCCCTTTTGAATCGCGTCTGCATAGCGTTCTCCGTATGGAAGTTCAATACGAAGCGAATATTCAAAGCCTAAATAAAGGGAGTGATTCGACGAGGTTCGGCTTCTAATACTTGCTTTCCTTATTATCCGG
>JARGOJ010000692.1:4562-5196 GCA_029210225.1 Planctomycetota bacterium | reverse complement strand
GTTGTTCGCCAAGAGGGCTCGACCGACCATCCAACAAAAAACTGCGCGCACGGTGACAGGCCAATAAGGACGTAAGTCTTCAATGGCTGCGATGATGCTTTCGATGTGGTCAAGCGTTTTAGACTTATACCGCCGATGCGAGATATTCTTCAAGATTGCCTCGTTCATTAGACTGCCTCCGGAATCTGTGAGGGGATTCTGTGCGCCTGCCATAGGCCATTCCCTGGACGGAAAACACCGTGGACGCCGTAAAGAGGAGCGTCTTGGAGTGCCGTCACCGCACTACTTAAGGACTTCGTGCTCATACCGAGGTCGAGGGAAGCATAATTGCGAAAGCGGGAAACTCTCACCGCCCTATGTTCAAGTTCCCTGCTGCTGTAGTCGTGCCAACCAAGAGCTAGGCTGATGCGCTCGGAGTGAGAACGAATTGGGTTGTGAGCATAGAGTGAGTTTGGCTCATGGATCGAATGTGCATGGACCTGTTGTCCCGACCCTTCCCAACTCGGTAGTGCACACTCAAGGCGAGTGACAAGTTGCTCAAGCTGTCCCAAGCTTTCAATGGCCACGTGTCCATGTCCGTGCAACAAGATCCCACGTTTTGGGTCTTGTTTAAGCTGGATATGGCACCAAGCGC
>JARGOJ010000692.1:2134-4552 GCA_029210225.1 Planctomycetota bacterium | reverse complement strand
GGGAAGAGCAGACAAAAGCCGCGAAAGCATGGACTCAAAGGCTTTGTATGCTTCGCCAATCTTCTCGGGGGGTACCCAGCCATAATCTATCGTGACCGGCTCAACCAACAAACCGGCCTTGATTATTCGAGGCAGCGCACGCTCGACATCTTTGTGTAACCTGTTGCGCCTTATGGGAGAGTGGTATGCACACCAACTTGGCGAAGGACAATCTTTCTGAGAACCAAACTTGCAAACCAAACGTCGTTGGCCGTTTAGCCATCGGGCTGCGTACCGCCGCAACAATTCTTGCCGAGAAAGCCCACTAGCGTCGTGTGGAACATTGGCAAGTATATCGCCTGCGAAACATGAGGGTAGCGCTCTCCATCCCACACCACGCTTTGACGAGCTTTTGGTTGTCCTGGCTTGCTTTGTTTGTTGTGACGAGCAACGAGGCTTACCACAAAATGTTGGTGTCCCGAGGTCATCACCGCGAGTATAACCATCAGCTGCGGTACACTTTTCATCAAGATGAAATACGCAGACATCATCGCAGGGCATTGGATGTGTTAAGTCGGATGTGGTGTGGGATGGAGAGCGCCTATGTACTATATGGTTGGTTGAAAGCACCCTAGTTCGGCCATATTCGGAACCGAGCCCAGTCTTTCCTTTGGTAAAACGTCCGTGCGCGTCTCGAACACGATACCACCGCTTAAGTTTGGGTCGTGGTGAGCCTATCAACTCAAGAGCATATGGCGATACTCGATAAGAATTCGCTTGTCTTCCTTTGCCTTGCTCATGTTTTGCAACGGCACCAAGGGATGAAAGATCAGTTAAGGCTCGACGTATCGAACGCTCTGGAATAGGGCAGCCAAAAAGTTCCGTTTTGTTCCGTAATGCTCGAACAGAGATTGGAGTCGGCCCCACGAGGTCAAGGATGGCTATGAGGACACTTAAGCGTCGTGTTCTTGACGAGCGTTTGGGTAACAACTTATTACGTGGATTCACTGAATCCGGTGGAATGCGGGTAAGATGGCTTTCAAGCATAAGAAATCTCTGAGATGAGGCCACTGTGATGGGTTGGCCTCATCTTTTTTGGGTTAGCTAAATTGAATTGGGACAGGGAGCGCCGTCGTCAGCCTGCTTTGTGATCGGGTGTTGCCCCCTTTGCTGTGTTAGGTAGGCAATCAAACGATTTCATCGCAGTGAGAAGCTGTTTTTGGAGTTGGGGATCGGAGAGAAGCCGATACATGGCCTTAGGATTTTGATCGGCCCATTGCGAGATGCTCTCGATGTCGGGGTCGAGTCTCCCCCATATCGACATACGCCTTCCACCGTCATTGTGTGACAAGTTAATACTTGTCTCCCCCACGGCATCTTGGCTATCGCTTGTATTATCAGTGTTTGAAGCGGATTCAGTGGACTTCAAAGTCAAAAGCTGAAGACCAGCCTATAACTAAAATCAGAGTTTCTGATTAAGCAAGAAGGAGAGTGCGAAAGCGCTCTCCTTTTTGCAATTTTGGACAGCAAGCAAAGAGCCAAGAGTCAGGTGGAATGTTCGTGCTATGATGTTAAGAAGAAAGCCCTTACTGGAGTAAGCCATGGTTTCCCCACAACTTCTAGAAGAGTTAAGTAAGCTTCCCCGTGGAGATAAGCTTCGCGTCATGCAAGTCTTACTTGCTCAAATGTCTAAAGAAGAGGAACTTGAGGAGATCGTCGTCCCTGGTGCCACCTACGAAATTTCCTCCTTTTACAACTGCAGCGAAGCGGCGACACAACTCCAAGAACTCCTAGAGCAACAAAACAAAAATGGCTGAGCCTTTTCGTCTTAGTTACACCAATGTCAATCCTCAAATTGGAAGTGGCGGTTACAGGCCCCTTCTTCCCATCAAACTTTCACGTGGAAGCATCTCCCTTGAAACAAACGGCCTTGTTGATAGCGGATCTTCTCTTTGCGTTGTCCCTTACCAAATGGGTCTTGATCTTGGCGCAGTCTGGAATGAGCAAACCATCTCCTTGTCACTTGCAGGAAATCTAGCGCAACTTGAGGCAAGAGCTTTGCTTCTGGAAGCCAAAGTCAACGAATTCGAGTCAGTCAACCTCGCTTTCGCTTGGGCCAAAACGGACAGCGTGCCTGTGATCTTGGGGCAAACAAATTTCTTCATGCTCTTTGACGTTTGCTTTTATAGGTCTCAATTTCAATTTGAAGTCCGACCCAAAGCTCAATGAACTTTGCCGTCGACCACTCGCATTGTTGGGTTCTTTGTTCGTCAAATAATCAAAGGATCCGTTGCTGTGGGAATCCTCTTTTGAAACGCCACAGCAGAGAGTTTAGCAAACGGCCTAGGGCTCAATTGAGATTTAGGGCATGAAGTCTCTGAAAACAACGATCGGAGCCTCTTGAGGCAGGTCGAGTGAAGAAATACACATGATTTCATA
>JARGOJ010000692.1:0-2124 GCA_029210225.1 Planctomycetota bacterium | reverse complement strand
CAGGTTTTGTCAGCCGCTTCTTGAGTCAAACGATTATTAGAGTCTTTCTGGTACCTTAGCGTTATGTACAGCGGCTTGATCGTCTGGGAGGACGTAGAAGAGGGGGGAGCCGCGACATATGCGTGGAGTCAGTCGAGACAAGGCCCTCGTACTTTGGCTTCTCCTAGCGGCCGGGGATATCGCTGCTATCGAGTCGGAACCCTGGTTGCCGGGGTACGGTTGAGAACCATGAGCGAAGAATACAACGACGAGAATGAGGAGGCGGATTATGTTTGGCGCTACTACAGCGACTTGAGGACGCCGCTTGAACGGCGTTGCGCGTCAGTCATATTTTTTAGGTTCAAGTTTAAAGAGCCGATGGGGAGGAAACCGGCACGTATTTTTAAGGAGGCAGGTGGTCGTGACCCGGAGGTTTTGGCGGAACTTGCGGAAGGTCATGCCACTTTCATTAGGAGAGCGGTCCGGCGAATACTGCGGGAACATGGCGAAGAGATCGTTATTAACCGCTGTCCGGAGTGTGGCTGTGTTGTGAAAACGCCGACCGCCACGCAATGCCTTTGGTGCAATCACTCCTGGCACTTCGTGAACAACTCAAAAACACTTTAGGATTCATTCTCAATGCCTGGTTGTATTCTTCGTGTCTCTGGCCCATACAAGATTTTAGGACCGTTTCTAGAGTCCGTTCCTCTTGATTTCGAGGAGGCCGACGGTTCTCGTTTGCAAAGAGAGATGGGCAAAACAACTGAAGAGAGCAGCAGTACTTTTAACTTCACAGTTTATGACGACGATGGTAACCATGTTCCACTTCAGATTGAGGCTGCAGAAGGCTTTCTTGTTGAAAACAGTGAACTGCTTCGGTCCCTAATGGCCGATGATTCTGTTGAGTTCGCGATGCTCGATTTTGCTTGGTGTGTTCCAAGGGACAGTTTGGCTTCCTTCAATCGCTTTCCCCCTCCGTTTCTGGGACATTGCGCTGAGTTGAATATTCATCTTGAGATCTCGCTTTATCTAAGTGCACGTGAAAAAGCAGACTTTGAAGAAGATGAAATGGCCGTTCTTCACAAAGACTGGTTGGTGCGGCATGAGGCCTGTAAACGGTGCCATGGAGAATTGGAAGAACTTTGTATTTGTGGTCCTGAGCCTTGCCGAGAATGTGGTGATACGGAGTTAGCGCTGTTGGCGGGATCAATGTGCCCTGATTGTGTGGAGGATTGTTGAACAAATGACACTTTCAAATAAAGGCAGTCGACCGATCATTGTCGATGGGGTCGATTATCGCTGGATGGTCGCGTCCAGAAATGGACCGATCAGGCTTGTGGTTGAGGCGTCGAATGTGAAGGGACAACGTTTCTGTGTAACCTTCCCTTTCGGTGACTATTACCTCGATACCACGAATCGTTGGTGGCCCGATGTCCAGGTTCGCCCTGAGCATGTCCGTAAGCTCATTCGCGTTGCTTTGGAGCGGGGTTGGCGACCGAAAGAAACCGGCTTGGCTCCCTTTGAATTGGAGAATCCAGAAGAAATCAGCCATGGCTCGGGTGGGCATTGAAAGAGTTCGGGGGGATAATGCCACTGAGATTGACTGGCGAAGAGGCCGAACTCATGCGAATGTATCTGGACGAATGGGCTGTGACTCACCATAAACACCGGCCTCTTAGTAACTGGATCGCGGGGTTAAGCTCCTGGGGTAAAGATGTTCAGGTCTACGCATGCACGGTGTGGCTTTTTGAAAGCATAAAGGCCTGGGCTGAATTTGATGAGCCTCTTGCCTGGTTGAAGCCGCTGTTTGCCGTCGAATCCACGCCCCATATCGCTGAACTTTCAGAACTTGCAACCCGCTGGTTTACTGCATGTGAGCGTCGACATATGGAAGAATCTGCTCTTCATTTGTTTGAAACAATGGCGCCTGTATTAGAGCAATTGACGTTCAATCTAGATGAGTATCAAACAGGCTCTGGCGACGTCAACTTGCTGCGAAACAAGGCTCTTAGAGGCTTAGATGTTGGTTTGCATTTCTGTGCCGTATTGAGTTGGACTGTTGAGTTGGATGCGGCGCAATATCCAACAATTGACCAAGCCGAACGGGATGCGCGGGCCGATGCGGGACCAGTTACGGATTCGGTT
>JARGOJ010000691.1 GCA_029210225.1 Planctomycetota bacterium | reverse complement strand
GAGTCATGTTTCGTTTTTTATTGCCCCCCTGAGACATGGGATTTCCTGGACCGCTTCCAGGGCCGACGCGCCCCGTCGTTCGCCCTGGGAGTCGATAGCTGCCGCTACCTGGGAGCTTATAGGAACCGCTGCCGGGGAGCTTGTAGGCGCCGCTGCCGGGAAGGCGGGGGTTGGCGTTGGGATCGTTTTGAGATGTGTCGTTGCCTCGATCCATGGGAGATAGAGGAGTGCTGGAAGGATCTGCTTGCCGGCTTCTTGGGGTTCCTTCGCGAAATTCATAGGGGTCTGGATTATCTTTTTGGAGATCGCTAAACGAGATTTCATCGCTCTCTATTGAGAGGACAGTGTCGTAAGCATCGGGTTTATTTTCGTGAACAAAGTCGTCCTGAAATGAAACATCTCCGCCATCATCTTTGAATTCGTAGATGTCGTCGTTGGTGCCCGCGTCTGAAAAACTTGGCGTTTCGGTGTCGTCCCCATCGTCTTTAAAGTCATAAATATCGTTAGGATCGTGTTGTTTTGAGCTGTCGAAGGAATCGCTGAGGCCTACATCTTCGTCGCCATCGTCCTTAAAATCGTACAGTCCTTCATCGGGATTCACGGAGCGAGAGACTTCCGCAAAGCCTTGAGGGAGCTCATCGTCAGGATTCTCAGGATTGTTTTGGTTTGGTTCGTTTGGGGCCATGGGTTTTCCCGTGCTCTTAGTGGGCAGTCTCTTTCACTAGAATAGGCGATTGATAACCCTTTGACCAATCTAGTTACCATAATAATGGACGTATTGTCCGAATCAACGTCGGTATGAGACCCGGGGATTGCAGGGAGTCATTGTCCTAAGCTAGCATCGAGCGTCCAAATAGGATGCTTTGGTTTTGGAAGGAAAGAAATAGTGAACGAACCCAGCGGCGGCGAATCTGAAGCCCCGAAAACAGAGGACCCGTCCGTGCCCACCGATCAAGTGGCCGCCGTGCCTGTCGCCGTGAGCGTCCAGGCTGAGCCTCCTCGCTCAACTCAAGACGACGCTACGATGAGCTACGGCCTTATCAAACAAGCACTGCAAGAGGTCCTCGATTCGGGAGGGGAGGCGACCCTCACAAAGAAGTTCTCAGGAGGGAAAATTCTGATTCAACCTGCGAAAGCTGACCTGCAGGCCAAAGAAATACCCATTGATGAATTTTTCAAAAAGGTGATTCGGGTTCGCGATCAACTCCGAGTCTTGGAGCAGAAGATCAACAATCACGACAGCCTGACAAGCGCTGATAAAGCGACCTTTCAAAGCTATATCACTCGCAGCTATGGAGCGTTAACCTCGTTTAACATCCTCTTCAAAGATAAAGATGATCACTTCAAAGGTCAGTCCTCAAAGTAAGTCGAATCGCCCCCAGGAGACGACACTATGTGGTCGTGTAACACTTGTAAAAGCCACCTTGAAAACCACTTTCAATTCTGTCCGGATTGCGGGGACCCACGCGAATGCGAGCGTTGCCCCTTTTGTCGGCAGTTCCTAAATTCAGCATGGGCCTATTGTGCTCACTGCGGTCAAAAGGTCCTCGCGGGCGGCAAAATTGTGTCGTCGAGCTGGGCTGGGGGCATCAAGCCAGAGTGCCGGGTGCTCCACCTGACAGATATTCATATGACCGAGACCGCTGAAACCGGCCTTGTCGAAAGTCATGGTCAGCGAATCGAGCCCATCCGCAAACGATTGGCGGCGGTCCTGGAGCGAGAAGCGCACAAGGTCGATCACATCATTGTCACTGGGGACCTCACTGACTCAGGTCAAGAGTCGGAGTTTCAACAGATCTCCGCCTTGCTTCATAAATATTGCCGTCCAGAGAACACGACGATCATCCCCGGGAATCACGATCTCGTTCAAGGTACGACCTTCTATGCCGCGGACAAAGAGTTCCGCATGGGCCTCTTTACGAAGTGGTGCCGCGATTTCCTCCCGGCATCTATCGGCGTGAAGCATATGTTTCCTTATGCTCGCTGGATCGGAGACCGGACCTGCTTTATCGGTGTTGATACAAACGGAGAAGGACGCACCCTCTACAACGCATCCTGGGGAGATATCGACGGATGCCAGCTTGAGCGCCTTAAAAATCTCCTCGATGGTATGCCCGACGCGGTTCATAAGATTATTGGCATGCATCACAGCTTCTACAGGCCAAAAATCAAGTTGAGCCTCTTCGCCTCGGTCATTGATCGATTCTTTATGGGCATGGAAAACTCCGAGGCCTTTAAGTCTCTTCTTTTGGACTATAAAAATGTCGTCGTCACCCACGGACACCACCACCTCGAAATCATTCATGAGGAAGGACCGAAGGATTCTCCGCTCATTAACTTGGGGGCGGCGTCGACAGTGATTCCTGATGAGGTGACCCATGCCTTAAACTATGTGATTCTCGAATTTTACGACGACGCAGTGTTGTCGGTGAAGTGGTTGTATGAAGACAGCGACGATGGAATCAATGTCCTTGAATCCGTGCGGCGACGCTTCTCTCTGTCCCGCGCAGCGATCCCGAGTCCTATCAAAAAGGTCTTGGGTCAAGCCAAGTTTTTACGCTCTTACAACGATCGCTTCAAGTTAGATCAATGGCGTCGAGAGGGTGCTCTCGACCAGGGAACTCGACAATCTTTAAGGGTGCCAGGATTCTTGAGAAGCGTTTCGGATAAACTCGCACTCCAACGTAAAGGACTGCTCCATAAGGACGAAAAGGCGGGCGAGACTCGGTGAATGAAATCCACTCTCAGGGGAGCCAGCCCGATTCAAAAACTCCCTGTCTTTGGAGCGTCGGTGAGCCCCGGCGTCTTGAAGACGCCATACGAACTCTTCTCATGACGGCTCCTGGTGAACGGGTGATGCGTCCAAACTACGGTTGCCGGGTTCACGCCATGCCATTTCGGTCTCCGAGCGAGGAGAGAGGGGCCTTGGTGAAATATTACGTTCGCGAGAGCCTGCGCCTTCATGAACCGGAGTTGCGGCTCATGAATGTTGAGCTCTCCGAGCAAGATCAAGAGTCGACCACCATACATATTCAAGGGCGTAGCGGCCTCGATGGCCAAAGTGTCAGTGTTCTTTTGACCTTTCAGCACCAGCCCATGGACGACTAGCTCGTCCTTCATCATTCAATCCAGTTTAGGACTCGAAACGACCATGCCTCCCATGCAACGCATCGACAGTCAGAGTTACGAAGAGATTCGTGACCAGCTCTTAGCCAAGTTGAAGAGCCAGTGTCCAAGCTGGCCCATAGACCGCGCTTCCGACCCCGCTCGGGTCTTCGTGGAGCTGTTCAGCTGGCTCTCGGAGCAAAGCCAGTTTCGTCTCGGCCAGCGGAGCGACGACGATATTCGACGTCTCTATCAGAGCTTCGGCTTCCATGCCCGACCGCCCCAGGGCGCAAAGGCGCTTTGCCAATTCTACTTGGACGAAAAAGACAGGGGATCGACCGTCATCGTTCCGGCGGGAACAAAGCTCTCTGCGAAGGAACACGGCGAAGACATTATTTTTCAGACCACCGATGAGTTGAGCTTGCATGACTCCGAACTCAGCCATGCTTTGTCGGTGAAGAAGAGGGTCGCCACAAGGCATGACATAAGCAGTCCCTGGCAACCCTTCTTGTCTGCGGACCCCACCGGCTTCGACCTTTACTTTCAAGACGCTCTCCTAGAATCACTCTTAGGAGATGGGGAAGTGACCATCCCCTTTGCCGATGGGAACGCTGCAAAGCGCGCCTCGGACTGGCGTTGGGAGCTCTGGCACGATGAAAAGTGGAAGGGGCTCAGCGTCATCGCCGGGGACGAAAACCTCACCCTGGATTATGATCGCCAATTGCAACTCCTTCCTAGCCCAGGAAACGCAGGCTTTCCTCCGGAGGTGCTAAAGCAACTCCAGGCCAATCAGTGGACCATTCGCGCTCAGGTTCCGGGACGGGATCGAAGTCTTATCGCCGAGGATTTTCATCCGCAAATTTGGGCTCGACAATCCCAACGAGACTTCTCTCCAGGGCAACAAGACGATGGAGATTGTTCGTACTCCTGGACCGTCCCGAACATCCCCGAAAATGCTTCTCTCAGCGCTCGTATTGGAGCTCTGGATCTTGGGGAACACCCTGACCTGCTCGCGAGTCTAGAGTGGGTTGGAAGCAAGCAAAGCATGTTGATCGCTTCCCTCGCGGAAGACACATGGACCATTGAGGATGCTTCAAGCTGTCAGTTCTCTGCACGACACGACGTGGGGGAATGGCACTTTTACTGGCAGGTACCCGAAGATTGGGACCACGAAGATGAAGCCACCCTCCAGCTAACGCTCAGCTACGACTATGCTCCTGACGGGGGAGCCTTTGTCGAGGTTCTGGCAGCTCACGCAGAGCCTTTACCTGACCGCTTACTTGCGAGCGTCGACACCCTATCCGCCGTGGAAAAATTTCAAAGCGTCCTTGTCTTCGATGAGTCTCAGTTGTCAGAGCAAAGCCAAGACAGAGATGGCCTCTACCTGGGCTTTGATTCCTGGAATACGGCTCAGAGCGCGTCCTTCTATTTTGAAATGGCCCAGGCTCATACTCAGCCAGGGCCGACGATTCGCTGGGAGTGCTGGAGTGGCGAGGATTGGAAAGAGGTCGAAGTTGACGACCACAGTGATGCTCTGACGAATTCTGGTCTCGTGACCTTCGGCCCTTGTTCTTCTGTTGCCAAAGAGCTTCAGGGCCACAAATGTCACTGGTTCAGAGGGACGGTCATTTCAGGATCGTGGCTGCTTTCCCCGACAATCAAAAACATTTCTCCGAACGTCGTTTGGGCCGTCGAAGGTCGGCGAATCGATCGCGAGCTAGTCGGCCAGGGAGACGGAGTGGCGAGCCTGTCCCTCAAGCTCAAAGAGGATGCTGTCTCTGCGATGCTGTCTGTTGTCAGCACAAATTCCCAAGGCGAAGAAAGCCCATGGGAACCTGTCTCTGACTTCCTTGAGTCCGGTCCAACGGATTGTCATTTTGTCTTTGACGGATCCGCTTCGGAGCTGCTGTTTGGAGATGGTCTAAAGGGGAAAATTCCAGAAGCGGGATCTCAGCTCTTCGCCAGCTACAAAGTGAGCGCAGGATTGAGTGGCCAGTTAGCACCCCAACGGCTTCAGGTGGTCGATCCCCAAAGGTCACTTCGCTTTCACGGGACCAACATCGAGGGGGCCTTTGGAGCGACGGAGAGGGAAG
>JARGOJ010000690.1 GCA_029210225.1 Planctomycetota bacterium | reverse complement strand
ACTCTCCTTTGTCATCCCGGCCATTCGGCCCGAAAGAGTAAAAGAGAAAGCGCCCTGGCTCCGAACAACGAAATCGATAAGGCTGCTTCCAACTATCACAGAGCAAGCCCTGATATTGCGGACTCTTTGGTAACTCGATCCCCGCCGTCTTCAAGGCTTTCTGCCCGCTGTAGTCACCACCCAGACCGTCCGCGAGCGGCAACTTGTTCTGCTTCGCCACCGCGCTCAATGTTTCACCGATGCTCTTGACCATGACCCGTGTCCGCTCGGCCTTCTCCAAGGCGACGCTGCGACCATAAGTTAATACGATGATGCCTATCCCGATCATCACGACCAAGCCGATGAAACAACCGATGACAAAGGACTTGCCCCCTGGGGCGCGCTCTTCTTCCATAAACTCTCACTGCTAAAATAGGACCCGCCGAGGCTCCGAATGATCTGAACAGAGGAGTCGACGCACGAGAATGCCTTGGCCTAGCATCGACTCTTATTGAAGTGAATATCTCCGCCCCACGCTGATAAATCAAGGGATCCAAAGCAAGTCCAGGGAGGACAGGCTGGTCTGCCTCAACCTATTTTTTTAGTAGCTATGGGCTCCGTCTCGCGAAAATAGCCCCATAGAAGCAAAGCTATGTGTCTGCGTCGACCTTCGTCAGATCCGCCAAATTTTGCTTTTTCGGCACCGCCGCCGGAATCCAAGATTGGAAACGGTCCATAAGAGAGCCTTTGGGCCAACATTTTATCAAGCGATCTGACTAGTGCTCTGTTCTCCTTAAATCCAGAACACTAACCCGAAGATGCCGCCCCGTCCCAAATAGCGCACCAATGATATGAATGTTCCAATTGAACCTTTTCTAATCGGACGTGTCATAAAGTCATGAGCGCTCTCCAAATCCAAAAACCCAAGGATCTTTTTGTAGCCCAACCCCAACGCCGAGTACTCTTCTTTTTATAATTTTGCCGTCCGCGCCTACTCTCTCGAAAGTCACAGCTAAAGCCTATGATCACCATTCGCAGACTCAAAAAGTCGTACGGCCACACTCAAGCCGTTCGAGGAATAGACCTGGACATAGAATCGGGGGAGTGCTTCGGTCTCATTGGTCCTAATGGAGCCGGTAAGACAACAACCCTCAAGGTTCTCGCAACCTTGGTAAAGCCCGATTTTGGTGTCGCCCTGATCGACGATCACGACGTTGTCGAACGACCCGACCTGATCCGGAAGATCGTTGGCTTCATGCCCGACATCTTCCAGAGCTACGGCGACACGAAAATTCTCCACTACCTCGATTATTTCGCCGCCCTCGTCGGCCTCAGAGGCAAAGCCAGAACTCGCAAAGTAACTCAAGTCTTAGAACTCACAGATCTCACCCCGAAAAAAGATGAGCTTGTAGGAGGGCTCTCCCGAGGCAACAAGCAACGGCTCTGTCTCGCCAAAACACTTCTTCACAACCCCAAAGTTCTTCTCCTCGACGAACCGGCCAGCGGCCTCGATCCGCGAGCGCGAATCGAAATCCGCATGTTGCTCAAAGAACTTAAAAACATGGGCAAGACCATCCTCATATCCAGCCACATCCTTGAAGACCTTCAAGAGATTTGCGATCGCGTGGCCATCTATGAGGCTGGGCAGATAGTGAGGAGAGGAGGAGTGCAGGAGCTGGTGAGTGAAGTGCGAGTGGCGTCACGAATTCGAATTCACACGAAAGAGGATGCTGATCCCGCCATGGCGATACTTCAATCGCTGCCGAAAATCAAAGAGTGTGAACGTCAGAGTAAAAACGAAGTCCTGCTCACGCTCAGCTCGGAGGCCGTCACCAACGACATACTTCGCGCCCTTATCGATGGAAACATTGATCTTGAAGCCTTCTTTGAAGATCGCCCTGCGCTTGCCGACGTCTTCCTCGACCTGACCAAAGGAGAAATCTCGTGAGCGATAAACCCGCTGAGAATAGCCCTGACAACGAATCAGCGCCGACTCCTGATCCGAGCGCAAACGCCGACTTAGAAGCATACACCGACGAGCCATACGCCGCCTGGTCCATCTTCGATCATCCCTCCATCAGCCGCGCGGTGCGGAATACCTTTGCCGAGAAACGCCTTGGGCGAGCCATTTTCATAAATGTGCTCATCCTCATGGTCGTCTTCGTCATCGTCCAACAGCTCTTCACCCGAGGTCGTCTGGCCTTTCAGTCTGAAGAAGTCTCGTTCGCACGCACCGCTTTCCTCGCCTTCGCCATCGTTGAGACGGCGCTCATCTCGCTGTTCTTGCCTATGTCCTTCTTTGGCGTCTTCTATCAGGAACGCAAAGAACAATGCTTCGACCAAGTCGTCGCCACTGGTATTTCACCCCTGCGCCTGCTGAGCGGCCGCATGGCCGTCGCCTTGACCTTCTTCTCTATCATGCTGCTCTCTGCCCTGCCGTTCTTCATACTCACGGTGGTCATGAACGGGACGAGCCTCGGCATGGTCTTCAGCTACTACATGGTCATGTTCGTCTATATGTTCGCGATTAGCTCTGTCACGATGTTCTCCGTCGTTGCGATGGACGACACAGCCATCCCGGTCCTCTACGGCTTGCTCTTCCCTGGAGGTTGCCTCGCCGCCGGACTATCCTCGAAAATCACTCCTGCATTTGGAGCCATCTCCCCGGTTCGACACGTCACCGTTGAAATGGCGACGCTCATGAAGACCCTCGGCTTGGGCGCATTTCAAGACCCGACCTTGTTCGGAGCCGCGCTCCCTTGTGAGTTGATTAGCATTCTCATCTACCTCACCATCATCACCTTCGCTCTCAGCTATGTTCTCGTCGGTCCCGACCTTGAGCTCGCTCCCGGGTTGAACTCCTTCGATACCGTCGCTGTGGGACGAAAAGGCGAGGTCATTCGCGGACAGCGTCTGCTCACCTCCACATTACTGCGAACCCTGCAGATTCGTTTCTTCTACGAGAACATCTCCCCGAAGCTTAAGTTCTGGTCACCGTTCATACGAGTGTCAGCCGCCGTGCTCTTTGTGATCGCGGCTGATACTTGGTTCCTCGGCAGTATTTGGCCGAGCAAAAACCCAACGGCCTTTGGTGGCGCGGAAAAGCGCTTTCTCTACATGTTCATGGCTTTCCTCGGTTTCAATTTCCTCCTGCTCGCAATCCTTGGAACTCAAGCTCGCTCCGCCCTGAGGGATAGGCGGCCGGTTCTGAAAATCGGAAGCTTCGCCCTCCGTCGCTTCCCCTCTCTCTTCCTCGTGTTTTTAACGGGTATTCTCTACCCTGTCGCCCTCGCCCTCGTCGCAGGCTGGGCCACAGACTATCCCATGGACATCTTGCCCGACTCCACAAGCTCTCTCTTCCTTCTCCTCGTCGAATACGCATGCTTCACCTTCGCCCTCGCGACACTCTGCGCTTTCCTCACGAGCAATCCCTTTTCTGCATCCGGACGTGCGCTCATCACCCTGACCGCCGTCAATGTCTTGCCCTTTATCTGGGTCATTGTGTTTTATTTCAATGGCCTCGGCGAAAGCGTCTCATGGATCCTCGACTTCTCTCCATTCTTCGCCGGATATGCATTACTCGCGCCGAACAAGAAGATCCCCTTTGACACAATGAAAGATGGCGAGAGCTATCGATTCGAGCACGACCCAAGCATTTGGCCCTTCTCTATCCTCTTCGGTGTCCTCGCGGTCGTTTGTCTCGTCTCCGCCCTATACCTCGCCCGCAAACTCTACATTCAATGGAAAGCAGACGACTTGGAAGCTAAAAAAGAACGTGAGAATATCCTTAAAGGCCGCCTGTCCACTGTCGGCGCTATTGTCCTCGCGCTAATTCTGCCAATGAGCGCGTATGCGCAAGAGAACAGCGATAAGAAAGCAGAAGTGACAAACACCGAAGAGGAACGATTTGAAGCTCAATTCAAAGAGGGATTCAATGATTATGTCAGTCGGAGAGGCTTCGCTCCATTCTCACTGACAATTACAAACAATGGCGAAGCCGTCAAAGCGAACATTCAAATTGAACAGGCAAGCGGCGCACCCATTGTTCAATACTTCAAAAATCTGCAACCGGGCATTCGCAGTACCTTCAACAGCCTTATCCCAGCTTATAAAATGGCCAGTTCACCAGTTCTGCTAAAGGTCAGTGGCGAAGACGGAGAGTTGCTCTGGTCGAAAGAACTAGAGATTCCTGGCCCGTCAGTCAAACCCATCTTGCTCATTATTGATCAATTCAAGTCGAAGCTAGACTCTATCAGCCCGTCACTGGCTTTCAAATCACGCTCCAAGCTCAAGGGCTACCGCATTAAGTCAAAAGCCCGGACATGGCGTTCAACCAGCATTACACCAAAGGAAGCGCCAACGAGCGCGCTAAGCTATAGCGGTGTTCAATCGGTTGTTCTTGGGGACATTACGGAAGGCCTCGATCGGCGCCAGGCAACGTCTCTGACGGATTGGGTTGCTCGGGGCGGTGACCTGATGATCTGCGTCGCTGATAGAGGAAAGACGCTGCGACAAAGCCCGCTCGGTGACATCCTCAACAACAGCGTCTTCCAATGCATTAGCAAACAAGAACCCAAGCGGAACGTCTCATTAAAAAAACTTGCGGAGGTCTATTCCTCAGAGTTTACGACCAACGCACCCGCTGTCGCAGTTCTCAATAAGTCGAACCCTTACTCCAATGTATTGTTCGACATTGGTGGCGCCCCAGTGGCCCTCGACCAACCTTACGGCGCCGGTCGAATTACAATCTTGGCCTTCGATCTATGGCAAGGACCGCTGCAGAAATGGGAAGGTAAATCGAAGCTCGTGTCAGAGCTTCTAAGTAGTCCACCTGACAGAATGACGCGGTCGATTTTACTCTTTCCAGCGCTGACAACTATTCAAACATCCCAGGCCAAAATTGCTCCCGCCTTTACAGGTTTACTGCTCTACGCATTTATTGCTGGCCCAGTCGTTTACTTCGTCCTCAAGTCTAAGAAGAAAGGGCTTCTGGCCTGGATCATAATTCCCTGCATCATCATTGGCTTCTCGGTCATCACTCCGCTTTACAGCCTGGTCCTGAAAGAAAGCGACAGCGCCTACTACGGGACAACGGTTATCGAGAGTTTTCCTGGGACCAATCGAGCGATGGTCACCACTGATATGCTGGTGTTTTCTGGGGGAAAGGAGTCTCACGACATTACTGTCCAACGCGAAAATGCTCAGGCTTACACCGTCGTC
>JARGOJ010000689.1 GCA_029210225.1 Planctomycetota bacterium | reverse complement strand
ATTCTCCGGTGATGCCCCCGGAGAGTTTCCAGAAATTGCAGCACCGATTCCTGGCCCTGTTTAGAGAGTCGGCAAGAGAGTATATTATCAGCGAACAGGATGCTCCTCTCCCCTCTCTCCTCCCCTAAAACAGTGGAGTTTAAGAGATTTAAGAGTGTTTCCTCGCCTAAGCGAACCCCAGCCGGTGGATTTGTGATGTCTCTAACGTTGTAAAAACGTGTTCTAAGATCCCGGTCCTCTAAACCTCCTTGACTGACATAAATGATTCCCTGCTCAATTGAATACTCAAGATGTTGATGCGAACTAAGGACTAATTGGATCGCATTCTTTATGCTGATGTCCTTGAGAGTTAGAGTGACTCGGACAGACTCGGAGCGAATCAATTGCCGGGCATCTTCACTTATGACGATGTTGAACGCAGTTTTTTCTCGAAGGCTCTGAATCGCATCAAAAAAGGGCGTCTCTGTGAATTGAACTGAGATCCGCCTCGCTTCCAGTTTTTCTCTGAGACCTTCGTTCGCCGCTAGGGCCTTCGCTTGCCTTGCGAGTCGACGGGCTTCGCTTGGTGGAACGGGAAAGGTCTCGATGTTCGCGCCCTGACTCCTCGCTACGTCGTGAAGGGATAGCCGCATGAGCGAGGCGATCATCTCTGCTTCGTTGTCGTTTTGAATCCAACTTTGAATGAAGGATCCAGCGCCGATCATCCCCGCGACGATCAAGACGCGAAACCAAAAAACTCTCAGTCGATAAGGCCCGACTCTTTTATCTCGACCAGCCCATTTTGGTAGTGCCACAGTAAGTACTCCTTGGTCTTTGTTCGCGCACAAAGAAATCCAAAGAGAGATACGCGCCTGCTATTTAGAGGTTCCAGAAAAAGTAAAATTGCTGAGGCTGAAAGCGTCATTCTTTGGGGTCGGGCCTTGTTCGTTCTACTTGTGCTGACGTCGATCGCTTGAACGCGACAAAGGTCTTGAGAGCGACGGCCACAAGCCAAATAGAGACGAGGCTCCAAAAAACCGTCCAAACTTGCCAGAGGGTGAGGGAAGACATGGCGTTCTCTAAAATAGGTTCGGAGGGGTCGCTTCGGTAGAATCGAACAGTCTTGCTCTGACCATAGTCAACCGGGGTCGGAGAGCTTTCAGTCCAATTGAAATTTTGAGCGTGAACGCGATAAGCGTAGCGAATGCGATAACGCTTTGGGTCGGTGTCGTTCACCGGAGCCCCTGGCTTTCTATCTTCCACATGGTCGACATAAGCCTGGGCCTCTTCAATCTTCGAGGTCGAGTAATCCTGAATATTGAGATAGCCAAAGTACATCCCCGCGAAGGGGACCAGAGCTGCGAGCGCAAGGACAAGAATTGAATTGAAGGTCGGCGGAGCCTCTTGCTTTGGAAGACTGTCAGTCACGAGAGAACTTTCTAGAACTAATGTTTCACGGGAGCACTGTTTCAATGGGTAGGGCTTCAAGGTCAATATCAGCAATGAGTTTTGGACAATCTTCAATAATGAGTGTTCTTAAAGGCATGGCTTTAAGGGCTGGGAGGCATTTCGGGGTGAGCTGTAGTCGTCGGGATTGGATTGGACCCGACGTTCTAATTCAGAGTGGGATTGGTCGTTCATTGACTTGGGTTTCTTCTCAATTCATTGGAACACCTAAATCTGATCTGTCATTTGGCAAAATCCTGGGCAATCGATTTCATTCACACCCACCCATGTGTCGGCTCTTCTTTGGATTTGGGATATCACTTTTCTTGGAAGCATTTTGCATGGATTTTGGAACTTTCAAATTCTATTGATGAACCTGGGTCTTTGCGTCTCGTCATCTCCAAGGCGACGTTTACTGTTTTCAACGAAAATAGCAGTCCTATGGACCCTTCCCCCAAGAATTCAAACGCATCAAGACTGACGCCGATTGAACGCATCGTGGTCATCTCTTCCCTTGTAGGCCTCGTTTTCGGCCTTAGCTGGGCATTTTACGCTGAATTCTCCCTCTGGAGCTTCTTTGTGAAGGGCTTCACGGGCCTCTTTTGTGGCCAAGGCTTGGGGTGCTTGCTCTTGGAGCTCAAAAAGCACTGATTTTCCCCTCAAAACTTGATTTTAGCTTCTCCGTGGGGCTTCTGGAGGGTTCGGCGGTCGTTTTGGCGGCGTTTTGGGCCCTTTTCGAGGAGGATTTGGGGGCGGAGCCGGCATATTTATGGCTCCAGGGGCATTTCCCGGTCTCCGAGGAGGATTTTGAGGCCCTGGGCCAACCTTGTACGGCCCAGAACCGGGGTTTTGAGGCCTTTGAGGCGGATTTTGTGGTCTGGGGGCCATTGAGGTGGGTCTTTTGGCCGGACTACCTGGTCTAGGAGCGCTCTGCCCAGGCCTCTGAGGTCCGGGGGCGGGTTTTTGAACAGGTTTTTGAGGATTGGGACTCCGATTTAAGCCCGCGGTGGCAGGATTAGGCCGCTGTGGGGGGACTCCGGGGCGCCTTGGAGCTGGGTTGGGGGTGCTTGGGCGGGACGCAGGTCTTTGGGGGGGCAGGGCCGCCTTAACCGGACCTGTTGGACGGCGAATTTGGCCGGAAGGAGGCCTTTTGAGGCCGGGAGCGACTCTGTGAGGGCCAGATCCGAGCTTATGAGGACCCGAACCGAGGTTTGGAGGTCGCTGAGCGGGGTTTTGAGGCCTTTGAGGGCCTGTTGGGCGGCGAACTTGCCCGGTCGGCGCCGGCCGAGGTCCAGGACGGGGGTTTTGAGGCTTGGGAGCGGGATTTCTGGGACCTGGAGTGGCTATTCGAGGCAAATTTGGAGGATTTCCAGCCTTCGGGGCGGGATTGGGCACTTTTTCACCGACTTTGGGGGCCAGGGAGGCCACATCCTTCAAGGTCTTCTTCATTTTTTCGACGCTTTGGGGCGTTTGAGGGTTCCTCACCGGGGGCAGCGGCGTGTCTTCCGTGTCAATCTCAATGCCGGAATCAGAATCGCTGTCCTCAAAGAGCAGCGCCCGGTCCAAAGTGACCGTTGAGGATTTCTCATTCGGGAGAGGGCCTACAGGGGCGGCGGTTTTGACCTCCCCGAGACCGGAGGACTCCTGCCGAGCAGTCTTCTTCCTGGGGTTGAGGGGGATGGTGCGCTGAACAAGGCAATGATAGTCATTGATCTCCACGGTCCAGGTCTTCTTATCGACGTTGAAGGCTGGCTGAGACTGCTTCTCCAAGCTGATGAGCCAGTTGCTCGCGTTGACGATGGCTCCCTCTAAATTCGTATCCGCGAAGTCTGCGCCGGGAAACTCTGTGAACATGAGGTCGGCTTCGCTCAAGTCAGCCCCGGTTAAGTTAGCGTCTTTGAAGTTGCTCTTCTCTAAGTGAGCGTGCTTGAGGTTGGCCTTGATCAACTCTATCGCGATGGCCTCGGCCTGGGAAATATGGGCCTGCGCGAAGTTGGTCGAGGTCCCCCGAGCGAAGCTCATATTCGTTCGTCGTAAATTGGCCCCGGTGAAGTCGGCCCCATCGAGGTTCGACTCCATGAGCAAAGCCCCGACTAAAATGGCCTCGGTCAATTTAGCGTTGGTGAGGTTGCAATTGGCCAAATCGGCGCCGCTTAAGTCGGCGCCACGGAGGTCTGCTCCCGTCAGATTCGCGCCTCGAAGGCAGGCTTCAGAGAGGTTGGCGTTGTTGAGCAAGGCCCCCGATAAATCGGCATCCGAGGCATCGAGGGACATCATTTGTGTGTTTCGTAAATTGCAGTTCCTTAACTCCGCGCCAATGAACTTTGCGTCTTTGAGGCTGGCCCCCTTCAACTCCGATTGATTGAGGACAGCCCGAGTGAAATCAGCACCGTCAAGCTTGGCTTTGTTTAATTGACTGTTGTCGAGGATCGCGCCAAAAAATTTGCCTGATATTAAGGATGTGTTTGAAAAATTGGAGTGGCTTAAGGGGAAGTTGGAGAACTCTTCGCCGTCCATATTTTCGCCGCTGATGTCGAGCGCTGTGCTAGGGTTTTCGGCCCGCCAAGCCTCTAGGGACTCTTCGCCTTCTTTTAAGATTCGAACATGTTTGGCAAGGCTCATAAGATTTCCTTAGGCAATTTTTCACTGGAACGAGTCGGCCTCTGTCTTATTCAAAAAAGAGAGACCGGGGCGAGGATGATAGCGCTCTTGGACCCCACTTTGCAGAGGGACTTCAAAGGAATGTAAAAAAGTATCTCTAAGCAAAGACTGGCTTTTCCGTCGCATTTTCTTAAAGTCTTAAGCCGCCAAACATTTGGACTTTTGGGGATATGGAATGTCGAAGACCGTCGAGTTCGCTCAGGAACTGATTCGCCGTAAGTCAGTCACTCCTGAAGATGCGGGTTGCCAAGATCTTATGATCAAGCGCCTGGAAGCTCTCGGATTTGAAATCACGCGCCTCCGCTTCGAAGAGGTCGACAATTTCTGGGCCCGCAGAGGCACTTCGAAGCCCCTCTTTGTCTTCTCTGGACACACCGACGTTGTGCCAACGGGGAAAGTCGAGAAGTGGCAACACCCTCCCTTTGATGGCAAGATCATCGAAGGCGTCCTGCACGGCCGAGGCGCCGCAGATATGAAGGGCAGCCTTGCCGCTATGATCACCTCGGTCGAAGAGTTCGTCACCAAGAACCCCGATCACCCCGGCTCCCTCGCCTTTCTTATCACCAGCGATGAAGAAGGCCCATCGGTCAACGGAACCCGCAAAGTGATGGAGTGGCTCGCCGAGAAAAAAGTCGATTTAGATTATTGCCTCGTCGGCGAACCAAGCAGCGCCGGCCAATTTGGAGACACCATTAAGAATGGTCGTCGCGGCTCTCTCGGTGGCATCTTAACGATTCATGGAATCTTGGGCCATGTCGCTTACCCTGACCGGGCCGACAATCCTATTCATAACGTCGCCCCCGCCCTCGCCGAGTGGGTCGCGCAGTCCTGGGACAAGGGCAACGACTTCTTCCCCGCGACCAGCTTTCAAATTTCTAATATCAACGCGGGCACCGGCGCTAACAACGTGATCCCTGGGGAGTGCGAGATCGTCTTCAATTTTCGGTTCTCCACAGAAGTGACCCACGAGGAATTAAAACGCCGCACTCACGAGATCCTCGATAAACACAAATTAAATTACGACTTGAACTGGCATCTCAGCGGCCCACCCTTTCTCACTCCTGGGGGACCCCTAGTCGACGCCAGTGTCGCCGCAGTCGCGAAGCACTGCGATATCACC
>JARGOJ010000688.1 GCA_029210225.1 Planctomycetota bacterium | reverse complement strand
GTCTTGAAGACAAGGACTCGAATGTTAGAAAGGGAGCTCGCTTTGCCATGAAGAAGATTGTGGAGCGAGTCGAGTAACAACGGGGTCCAGCCCCTTCAAAGGAGACCTTAGTGTTTAGAAGCCATTCCATGTCCTTATTCCTCGCGGTCTTCGTTTGTTTTTCGAGCGTTGCTGTCGCTGACGATGGGGTTAAAACACCGAAGTTGAAGATTAAAAATGTCAAGTATCCCCTGAAGGGAGTGGTCTCTGGAGGACAGCCGACAAAGCAGGAGTTCTTGAAGGCGCAGTCCATGGGAATAAAGACTGTGATCAATCTTCGGTCAAAGGGTGAGATCGCCAAGTATGCGTTTGAAGAGAAGTTGTTGAAGAAGCTCGCCATCAAGTACATTCATATTCCTGTCTATGGCAAGAAGGGGATCCATAAAGAGAATATGGCCAAGCTCTTCAAGGCCTTGAAAGATAGTCCAAAGCCGGTCCTCATTCACTGCGCAAGCGGGAACCGTGTCGGGGCGCTTTTTGCCTTGAAGGCGGCTCTTGTCGACGGGAAATCAGTCGAAGACGCGGTGACGATTGGCAAAAAAGCGGGTCTCACTGGTCTAGAAGCCACGGTGAGAACGGTGATCTCCAAAAAGTAGGGTGATTGTCGCAATTGAATTTGAGAGCCGACATGATTGATGAACGCCGTGTTTTAGCTGGGATTCCGATAAGGGTTGTGACAAAGACGACGGCTTATCGCGGGACGGTGCTCTTTTATCACGGCTTTATGTCCGCTATTGAACATCAAACAAAAGAGCTTCGCAGCCTCGCGGAGCGTGGTTATATGGCGATTGGAGTCGATTCTGTGGGTCATGGGCAGCGCCTGTTCCCCGACTTTGAGGCGCGCTTCTCGAACTCGAACTTGAGCCACGACGACAATTATCAAAGCCTGCTGAAAGACTCAGTGAACGAGATTCCCCAATTAGTCGATGCGCTTATTCATGAGGGGCTCGCGAAGGACGCTTCTTTGGGAATCGCGGGGATTTCGATGGGCGGATACATTAGTTTTGGTGCCAGTCTAAAAGAGCCTCGTTTGAAGGTGATCGCGCCTATTTTAGGATCTCCGAATTGGTCCGACGAAGACCCTGAGAGCCCTCATATGCAGGGAGATCGGTTTTATCCTCGGGCCCTGCTCGTTCAAAACGCTGGGGAGGATGTCAATGTTCCTCCTCGCTTTGCCCGCTCCTTTGTTGAATCATTGAGAAGCTCTTATTCGGCGCAGCCAGAGCGGCTTCAATATTATGAGTTCCCAGAGAGCTCGCACTTCATGCGGGAGGACGACTGGAATGAGCTGTGGGGAAATGTCCTTCAGCACTTCGATCGTTTTCTGCCTGTTTGTCCAAGGAATTAGATCTCAATGACAGTCGGTTGATGGACAATGCCGTAGCCTTTGTCGAAAGCGCTTGCGTTGACGAAGGACGTTGTCTCGTTTTGGCTTTGTCCGGCGCAATTGTGAATATGTCCGAAGACGTGGACCTTTGGTCTTAGTTGTTCGACGACAGGGCGCAGCTCTTCACAGCCCACTGGCTTTCCCATGACTGAGTCGAGGATGCCATAGGGCGGGGTGTGAGTGATGAGGACGTCGACTTGCTCTGGGATTAAGTTCCATTTGTCTTTAAGGGCTTGTCCTCGTGGAAGTGAGAAGGCCCAGTTCATAAATTTGGGTTGCCAGGGGCTGCCGTAGAAGTGAACGCCGTCGATGGTGACCCCCTGATCTTCGAGGTAGGTCCCACAGGTGAGAGTTTCTCGGGCCTCTTGAGCTTGTCTTTCCAGGCAGAACTCGTGGTTTCCGGCGACTATGAGCTTGTGTTGAAAGGCGAGGCTACCGAGCCAGTCGTTGAAGTCTTCCAGCTCGTCCATGGTTCCGGAATGGGTGAAATCTCCGGCGTGAATGAAGACGTCTCCAGGAGGGATGACGAGGTCACGGTGACAAGTATGAGTGTCACTTGTCATAACTAGGATCATGACTATTCGCTCTCTGTGTTCTATTCGATTCAGACTGTTTTAGTGTATCGCTTTGGGTTCATGTTCGCGAGAGCGACTCACCGGATCGTCGGGTTTCTTGTGAACCTGTTCGGTGTTCTGAAATGCCTTCGGTGACAGGACCTGACTGGACCTGCGTCGTTGGGAGTAGAAACATCGATCATAGAGGAAGAAAGCCATGGCGCCTCGAAAATACATCCCTGCGCAGTTCCTACCCTATCGCCAAGTCAAGCAGGGACGCCCTCCAGAGGGGACCCTATGGATTGATGTGAGCAGCTATGCGGATGAGCCCTACAATCAATTGAGCCCCTTCTTTCCCCACGGAAAGATACCTATCCCCTACCTGAATCGGATTTGCGAGGAGAAGTGAGCGAGTGAAAGTGCCTTGGCGCTATCGGGTCGTGTTGCTGACCGGGTGGCTCTTTCCGAACTGCTGAGTGATGGTCCCTAAGAGCGCTTGCTGTTGAGCTATACGAACAGACCATTACTTTAGGGAATAAGGCACGCAAAATCGGAAGACACTTTCTCCAAGGCCTTCCTCGATGTCTTGCCAGGACGGCAGAATTGCGTCTTCCTACTTTCATGACTTTCGCAACAACGAGGAAAACTCAGGCAATAGTCTTTGGTTGGAGTTGATCCTATGTTTCATAGTATTTGTGTTTGAGATGCCCCGTTTCCTGCTGATGCAAAAATCGGCATCGCGTCATGCTATAGTATTATGATAGCATTCATTTGGAATGCTTCGTGAATAAGATTTCGAGCCGGTAGCAATTCGTTTTTTGTATGAATTTGGGTGAAGGCTATGCCGATTGTATTTAAGTGTGATGGTTGTGAGAAGCGTCTTTCTGTCTCTCGAAAGTTTGCGGGGAAAATGGGTAGTTGTCCTCGTTGCAAGGAGTCTATCCACATACCAAAATTGAAAGCGGCAGAGAACAGTCATGAATCAGGAGAGATGCAGGCTTTGCTGACTTCTGGAGAGATTGACGTTACCTCAATCAAGTCAAGCTCTGACGAACCAGTGAGAACCACTGTCGGAACTTCGATTGTGGATGAGGGTTTCCCTTGTGTCGGTGCAATTCTAGCAAATCGATATGTGTTAGAAAAAATACTGGGTGAAGGGGGAATGGGAATTGTTTATGAAGCAAAGGATCAGTATCTAAACGGAGAAATGATTGCAGTTAAGGTCGTGCGTGAAGATTTAATGCCCTTGTCACAGGTGAGGCAGCGATTTTTAAAGGAAATTAGTATTGTTCGTCAACTTCGTCACGAGAACATTGTTCAAATCTTTGATATTGGTGAGGCTTCAGGGGGAGCAGTCCTCTTTTATACGATGGAGCGATTGTCAGGACAAACTCTGAGGCAGCGTCTTCAACAGTCTGCTAAAGGCATAGCTTTTCGAGAGATTTGCGAGTTTCTTCCTGCGGTGCTGGCAGCTGTCCAATTTGCACATTCTAAAGGAGTCTTGCATCGTGATTTGAAGCCTGAAAATATCTTTCTCTGTGATGATAAAACACCCAGGCTTTTGGATTTTGGCCTGCTCAAGATCTTGGAAGACGAGTCAATGGAAGAGGATGTAGAAGGGACTCTTCTGAGTGGTGGAATTCGAACAAGCTCAAGAATTGGATTCGGAACGCCCTGTTATGCCGCGCCGGAACAGGCCGCTGAGGCTTCTTCAGTTGATGAGCGAGCTGATATCTATTCACTTGGCGTTATTCTTTATGAATGTTTAACCGGGACTCGTCCAATAGGGATCTTTGAGAAAGCTAGCGAGATTTGCCGCGATGCCCCGGAGGACGTCGATGTTCTTCTTGAGAATTGCCTCCAGCAAAACCGTGAACGTCGCTATTCCAACTTATCAGAACTTGTTAGCGACTTCGGCGTGCTCAATGTTAAGACCGGCGCTCCGCCAACTTCGGCGCGGAAGTATAGAAAGAAGAGCCGAACGACAGAAGAGCCCACACCAGCCAGTTCAAGGCGAAAGACGAGGTTATCCAGCTCATTACTGGCGGTGATTATTCTGGTTGCGCTTGCCGCAATCGTTCTATTGTTGCTATTGGCTTTGCCAGGCGTTCATTCAAAGCTGGACTTGACAGTTGATTCGCTTCCAAAATACACCCAAGAACAAAGCATCGAGATTGTAGGTAAGGCTAGTAGAGGCTCTGTGGTTATTGGGGTCGGAGATCTGAGAGCGACGGTCGATGACTCGGGCCAATTTAGTCTTGAAGTGCCCTTGATTGAGGGGGTAAACAAAATACGAATCCTCGTGAATTCTAGTGATGGAGAAGAAGTTTCCAAAGAACTGTCGATTGAGCGAGACAGTACTCCACCCGAAATTCGTTGGGTTCAGAGGGGTATGAGTCCTTTCTCAAGAGCGAGAAGTTCCATTTTCGCGGGTACTGTTATTGACAATAATCCGAGCTCGCTAGAAATTAACGGGGAGTTAGTAGAGTTAGGGCCTGGTGGTACTTTTAGAGCCAAGATTGTCGGGGCAGAATTGCTGTATAAGATTCCCGTTATCGCTAAGGATAAAGCAGGGAACAAGACTATCCATCTTCTTCGGTGGGAGAAAGGGAGGACCGAGAAAGCGATTCCGAAGAAGCCGCAACAGGTGGTTACGCCCATAGAAATTCAGAAGCTGAGTATTAATGATGATTTGGTCTATGCAGACAAGACATTTAGACTTGAGGGAGTTGTAAACTACTCTTTTGCCCGGCTAGAAGTGGGAACTAAAAGTGTTCTTGCCGATAGTAAGGGAGCGTTCTTGATGGATCTTGAGATTTCTGAGGCACGCACGAATTTCACTCTTCATACTGTGGCGTCGAATGGAGCGAGCCTGACGAAAGAGTTTACAGTGATTCTCGATGAGGACGCCCCTGCACTGAAAGTTTTGAATGAAGTAGAAGGCGAGTTGATTAAGGTTGGTGAGTTTGACTCTGTCATCAAGGGCCGGGTCGCTGAAGCCAATTTATTGGATTTGAAGATCAATGAGGATTTGATACCGGTTGACTCTACAGGACTCTTTCGCTATAGCTTTACACCGAGCAACAACGCAATTCCAATCAAAATTGTGGCTAAAGACAAAGCTGGACATGTCACTACTCTTGAATGCAAAATAGTCTCACCTTCGGCTCTGAAGGCGTTTCTAGAGGCCGAATTGGTAATTCAGCAGAAGCTAAAGAGACGTGAACAGCTCGTTTACA
>JARGOJ010000687.1 GCA_029210225.1 Planctomycetota bacterium | reverse complement strand
GTCATTGGCGCGGCCAATTGTTGTCTTGTGGTATTCCACGATCTTTGGATTGTTTCTAGAACCGCTGTATTCTCTGACGCCGAGTTGGCTGCGAGCGATCTGCATCCAGCTACCTGTGCTTGGGGCGTTTGAAACCGGGGTTCCAGATCCGGAGTTCGAGACGAGGGCAGCGGCAGATTGGGGACCAAAAACACCGTCGGGGCTGAGGCCTTTGGAGCGTTGAAAGTTTTGGAGGGCTCTCTTTGTTAATGGACCAAAGTTTCCAGTTCTTGGAACAGAGAAACCAGCGTCGTTGAGGCGCGTTTGCAGGTCTTTAACAAGGCTGCCTTTTGAACCAGGACGAAGAATGCGACCGTCGTTCACCTGGTCGAGGAGGTTGGTGTTTTCAGGAACGGTGTCGTTGCCGCTGAGGGCGCCGGTCATTCCGACCGTTGAGTTTGTGCCAGTTGTTGGACGGGGGCGAGGACGAACTGTGGGGCGCTCTGCTTCAGGCTCAGCAGCAGCCGCGTCCATTTCGGCCTTCTTCTTCTCTGCTCTGATAAGAGCCTTCATTGTTCCTTTGCCAAAGAAACCGTCGTCTTCGAGGCCTGCTTCTCTTTGGAACTTACGAAGGGCACGCATTGTGTCTCCTCCGAAAACTCCGTCAGGACCGACGTTATAGCCGATATCCTTGAGGCGCTTTTGCATTTCCTTGACGACGCCGCCGCGACTTCCACGACCGAGAGGCCACTTCGTCTTTACATAAGACTCAAGGCTTGAAGGCGCAGGTGTTGTCGGGGCGCTCTCTCCAAGAGGAAGATTGACTCTCCGCTCTTGCGCCTCCACAAAGTTTGCTCCGCAAAGCAACGCTGCCGCAGCAACTGTGATTGATAAAGATAACCGAGGTCCATTTTTTACTAACATTCAACTCTTCCTTTCGCCCCACTACTAAGCAAAGGGGGGGCCAAAGATATTGAAATAGATTGTAAAGACCTGTCACGAATGAACTTACAGAGAATATTTTTGAAAATGGTACAGTTTAGCCGCTTTCTTAGGTTTCACCGCCAAGGTGGAAAAGATCCGTAATCGTTTCAATGAAACGCAAATAAATCCGTTTCATCGAAAATTGGGGCTTCAGTTAAGGCAAAGGTTTCCAAAAACACTTGTAAGAAGATAAGGGTCTTGAAAACACTTGATTCCATCAAAATTCATGATTCTCATAGAAACAGCGAATAGGTCCGGAAAACCTCGTCAGATTTTGGGAAATTGTCCGAAAACGCTTCCTCAGAGAGACTATTTTCATAAATTGGGCGGAGGGAAATGGCGGATATGATCGAAGTTCCCCGTTTTTTTGTCGGATATCCTCGGGGATGGGGGAAGGCCGAAAAGAACCAAGCTGCGCCTGACCAGATCGGCATGGCGCTATCCTTATAATATATAGGAGTCTTAGACCTCACTCATGGCGGAAGAGGAAGGTCCCTTCGCGCCAAAATTAGGAGAGCTTCCTTAGGAGACTTCCCATGGGAGAGGCGCAGAACTTAGAACTCCTGGTCAGCTCTAAGTTACAATGATCCGGACTTCAGTATGAAAGCACCAAGGCGCTATGGTCCAAGACCGAATTCAAAAGCCGTATAAAACTATCGAGGTCGCCCTCCGCCATGAGATCGACCCGATTAAGAACTCACGCTTTATCACCGAAGCCCGCCCTCTCACGACGGAGGCTGAAGCCAACGATTTCCTCGCTGAAATGCGCAAGGAAATGCCTGATGCCTGTCACCATTGCTGGGCCTATCAACTTCGCGACCCCCAACGCATAAAGAGCTCCGACGATGGCGAACCAGGAGGATCCGCGGGGCGCCCCATTTTAGCGGTTCTCCAAGGCCGAGAGCTGTTCGATGTCATGGTCGTTGTCACCCGCTACTTTGGAGGAACCAAATTGGGAGTTGGCGGGCTTATGCGTGCGTATGGAGGAGGAGCCGCCAAAACCCTCGACCGCGCAAAGCTCCGTGAAGTCACCCCGACCCGCTCCCTTTGGCTCCAATACAGCTATGACGCAACCAACCAAATCCAATGCGCGGTGAAGAAGCTCGGCCTGGAGCTGCTCGACAGCCAATACACCGATCAGGTTCAATCGATGATCAAAGTCCCATTCAAAGATTGGGAACAGGTTCGCCAAGAGCTCATCAATCAAAGCTCCGGCCACGTGCGTTTCAAAGAGGCGGACGCATAAGCAAGCTCGCCTGGCTGGCAATAATCGGCACAGAGTCGCGGCGAATCCTCTGTAGTAACGCTGTTCGCTCCGGGCAACTCTCCCACGCAGCCAAAGTGGTAAGCACAGTCTGCCTAACGCTGCGATTAGAGTGACCCAGTGCCTCCCCAATGAGTCCCAACGCTCCAGCCATCCGCCAATATCCGAGGGCCCGAATGCTGCCTCGAACGATCTCCGTTCTATGACTTTTCAAGGCTTTCTCAAAGAGGGACAGACAGGCGGAATTCTGCGATGAAAGCTGGCTTTGATCGCGAGCTGAAAGACGAGCCAACGCTTCCAGGACCTGAACTTTGACTCGCATGTGCTTTGTGTCATAGAGGCTTCGAATTGTCTCTAAGGCCTTTGGAGTCCCCAGGCCACCTAGGGCAAGAACGATATTGATCTGCATAACGCGATTCTCCAGCCAAAAGACCTTCTCTAGAAGGCCCTCTTTATTGGTATTTGGGAGTCGAACAACAGCGCGAACGACTTCCTTCCTGAACTGGAAGTTCTCCCGGCGCATCTTCACGGTTAGCTGGTCAATCCTCTCTTCAGGTAGGTCCTGTGAAAAGCGTAGGGCGAGGAGACGAACCCGAGGATCGGCGGATTCGTGGGCGGCGTCAAAAACAACCTTGCTATAGCTGCCAAGCCAACCCATGGCACGGGCTGCGACCGATCGATTGCGATGATGGGGCGACTTGAACTCAGAGAGGATGAAGCTATGAATCTCTTCAAGTCTGAGACCGCTGTCTTGAACCCCCAAGGAAGCCAAAGTCTCCATCCCACGGAGACGACAGTATGGCCAAGGGTCTTTAACGAGGCGCCGGAGCAACCGCCCTCGGAAAGGAGCGGGCAGATTATGCAAGCTGTTGCAAGCGCTCACTCGGATTCTTGGATCGAGGTTGTCCAGAGCGCGCTCTAATACCGCCAGACCTTCTGAGCCGAGTAGGGGAAGAGCCTCCGCGGCTCCCGCCCGAATATGTTCATCTTTGTGCTCAAGCAAATCGCTAAAGAGCGGCAGCGCTCCTTCCCGAAGGATCAAGCTCAACGATTCAAAGACAGCCGCCCGAAGCTCCCTTTCATGGCGCCGCGCCGCGTGCAATCGTCGCTCTAGTTGGGCCGTCGCCTCATAGGCGGCTGGGCCAATTTTGCCAAGGGCATGAACAGCCGTTAGACGTTCCTTGGCGGTGCTCGCCATGAGTTGGTTCAGCCAGCTAGAGAGAGTTTGACCATCCCAAAGCTGCCCGACTCGCTCGAAGTCGCGGCTCAGTATGGCCGCTTGGGCTCGATCGTCGTATGAGATTGAGGCACGCCGTTGCTGTTGTCGAATCAATCGATCCACAGATAATCCCCGTTTTGAGGGGAAGAACGAGCTGCTTCTATTTAGATAGGGGCTAAACAAGCGCCGAGAGACACCCAGAGGAAGACAGACGTCCATTCCCTGACCAATAACAATCACGAGGCGTCGTTGCCACCGTGATAAGTTCCACAAGACCAAGAGATCCCCGTCGAATTGGGATGTCTTGTGGAGATAGGCTTGAAGAGAGCTTCAAGCTAAAAGAGCTTGGCCAGGAAAAGACAATCAAGGGAAGATCCTCGTAAATTAGGGCTTACATGCACAGACCCTCACCCCGACCTAAGCTGTCATAGCGAGGTTTTTTTTTATCTGGGAGAGCAGTTCTGTGTTGAGAATGCTTAGCGCTTTTCGATCAGCTTGAGGATGGCTGCTTTTTTCGCTGAGTCGAGGTCCTCAATAGTATTGAGGCTTTTCTTGAAGGCTGCGCTGCTGAGGTCTCCGGCGATCACGGCGTTGAGTCGCATGGCTAGAGTCGAGTCGACAAAGCTCTTCTCATCTTTGTAGAGCGATTTGATCTCCGCCATGATGGTCTTGGCGTAGCGCAGCTGATACTTCTGGTGATAGTCTTCTGCCCGAGTGAATATGCCGGCTGGAGCAATCTCAGTGTGAAAGTTCTTACCTCGGGCCTGCTCGGCGTTCAACTTCGTCTCCCTCGCGGCTTGGGCTTGCTCGGGGCCGTGGGTAAAAATAGCAGACATATATTGGCGGCTGTAGGGCGGACTCGTTGGTGAGTGGCTCTTCCAGAAGATCTCAAGCAGCGCTTTATAGGAGATGATCTTTGGGTCGAAGTCTATTTGAATGGTTTCGGCGTGATCGCCGATGAGTTGGTAGGTCGGGTTCTTTGTCTTACCGCCAGCGTAGCCGACGCGGGTACGGAGAACACCGGGGAGACTCCCAAACTGGGAGTCAGGGCCCCAGAATCAGCCGAGGGCAAAGGACGCGGTTTCGCAGTTTGTGGTCTTTGCTGTGGCTTCCCACAGAGCAGGTCTTGTTGTTGGCATTTTAGAAGTCTTGTCCTTCTGAAGCTCCGACTCGGCAAGCTGCGCTGGGGGCGATCCATCTCGGGAAGAAGGCCGCTCAGCGCAAGCGAGAGTCAGAAGACATAGAGAATAGAGGGCGAACCGTGTCGCCCGTGGCCTTGTGAACTCTTGAAAAGCCATGAAGAAGAACTCCAAACTCTCTGACGCAAAGTAAAACAATAGGCCTTTTAGGATAACGATGTCGCGTCAATAATTCAGGTTTCGGAGATCGGTCAAGCGCCCTTTTCTTTATTGATCGCTGCAAGGACCGTCTTCTCATAAGCCTGGGTCCACTTCGATCCGGATAAAAACCAGCCGTAGTGTCCGGTCTGAAGAACTGGCTTGAGAGCCGCCCCTGGATTGACATTCAAAAACAGGACGACCTTTTGACCATGTTTCGCTTTGACATCTTTCAGGGATAAGAGCCGAACTTTCGAACCTTTCATCTTAGGAAGAAGGCGGAAGAGGTCTTTGTTTCGAGTCACTTTGGTCATGAATCGAAGACAAGAGTTGCTTTTGTTTGTCGCTTGAACGAAGGTCCCAAGGGGAATCGCTCGCCCGGTCGAGTTCTTAAGGACTTTTGTGACCTTGTATTGGCTCCAGAGAGACTCAGTGTCC
>JARGOJ010000686.1 GCA_029210225.1 Planctomycetota bacterium | reverse complement strand
GAGGATCTCAAGCCCTTCTCTAAAATCCTCTCTCGCGATTCTTTTCGGTTGACCTTGAGCTTCCTCATCCAAACCTCAGTGCTGACTTCGTAGCTAGAGATCAGAAATGGGCTCACTGTCGCTTCAAGCTCGGGTTGTTCTAATCTAATCAGCTTTCGAAATTTCAGGTGTTTTAGTTGCCGAGAATGTCTTTGACAGAACCGCAGCGTCGCAGCGGCATCCCCGGTCCCCATGATGAAACTGTCACCGGGCAACAGGTGAAATGTTAAGCCAGAGCTCTTATGTTCAAAGACAGCTATTTTCTGAGTTTCATTTTCGGAATCAAACTCCTTTAATGAATCGAATCGATAACCGTCCTGTTTCAGCCGACCTTCTAGTTCCCTCGCAATGAGAATCTTCTTCCAGTCTTCAAGGCTATTCCAATCGACACGAAGCTGAAGTGCTTTGCGCAACTCAGAACGAGAAACAACTTTAACGACACGGCTGACCTCATGCCCATTCAAATCCGTCACTTTGACGGTCGCGTCTTTCCTAATTTGCAATGGGACAATGTATTCCTTTTCGCCAGGTGAATAAGACCGACCATTAATGACCACTTTGGACAGCGACTCCCCGATGATACTCACTCTTAATGGACTGCTAGACTCAATCACTCCCTGCTCCACCGGAGGATTGAAGACGATGCGAATTGGATTCTGAGTCTTCACCTTGGCCACAATTTCGGCTTGACCGCTATCCGACTTCGGAGAATCTTTGATTGAGACCACTTCCAGAAGAATGACTGATATCAGTCCAAGCAACACAACAATGCCCGTTGCGCCGATCACTTTTGCGGTGAGTGAGGTCGGTTGTGAGACTGGCCGATTAAGAATGCTATCAAGCGTCATGCGAAAGCCCGATATCGTGGGCCGTTTCGCAGCATCTGTGGCGAAGCTCGCTGTCAAGAATCCCGCGAGATCCTTTGGCGCCGAATGACTGTTCGCCAAGAACTCTTCTTCGGAGAAGCCAGCTTTAATGCTACAAAAAATCGTGATAGGGCTGTCCCCCTCGAAGGGCGTGTGTCCCGTCAAACAATAAAAGAGACTCGCCGCCAGCCCCCAAACATCTGCAGGCGCTCCGACTGTCCCTTTTATGGCGTCAAACTGCTCAGGGGCCATGAATGAAGGAGTTCCAAGTAGCTGACCCTCGGCCGTCAGAGACATCGCTATCGATTCCCCAGGATTTGCTTCTGCGTGAACCTTCACGAGCCCGAAATCAACGAGTACAGGCTCTTCATTGTCACTACGAATCAGGATGTTCTGGGGCTTGATATCTCGATGATATAGCCCTCCTCTATGACACTCTTCAAGAGCAGCCGCCACTTGATTGATGATCTTACAACTCCACTCCCAGGGGGGTGGCCTCCCTGAACTCTGGATTTCATCCTGGATAAAGCTCTTCAGATCTTTGCCTTCAACCAATTCCATAGTGAAATAGGGCACGGCATCTTGGTAGCCAAATTCAATGATAGATACAACATTCCGATGCCGAAGCTTTGCGAGAGCTTGAGCTTCACGGCGAAAACGAAGGCTCTCTTCGGGGTCGGAGCCATCCAACATGAGCTTCAGCGCGACAATTCTTCCGCTCATCCGTTGGCGGGCCCTGTAAACGACACCCATCCCGCCGCGGCTCAATTCACCGAGGATCTCATAGTTTCCGAAGACTTTCTTCTGAGCGCCTTGCGTCACTAAAACCCGCACCATTTCGGCGGTGGACTCGCCGATATGACCCCAGGTCACCAGCAATTCGCAGAGGTCTATTTGCTCGCCTTGGAGGGCCTGCATGGCATAGCGCGCTTGATCGTCCGACAACCGGCCTTGCTCAACTAAAACACGGCATTGCTCGTTCTCAAGGGCCATCAAGATCACTCCAGATTCGCAACAACAGGGTCAACAATATTGTAAGCCCTTTTTCCCAAAACTGAAAACACAGCCATCGTTTCCCGAGGAGATGTCGTGAAAGTCTTATGGCTTGACGGGTGACCTATTAGAACCGGGGCCTCGTGTTTCAACGATAGATTTTCCTGGAGACCAATGAGCGAGAGAACGAAAAAGCTGATCGATCGTGAGTGTTCTGAAGAGCACCGATGTGAGACACTGTCAGGCTCGAAAGCTATTCGGAGGTTTTTTCCGTGGTCTACTCTCAGAATCGTGACCCCTTTGTACTCGACAACAATGAACTCCGCCTCTTGGCTTCAGACCGCATCGTGCGCCGTGGCATTGCGTATTTCAAGGACAATAAAGTCTCTGAGTTGCGCTCCGACCATGATCGCCTGAGGGCTTTCGTTCAGGGTTCCCCAGAGCATCCTTACTACGTCGAAATCGACCTCGACAGCGACGGCGAGCTTTGCGTCGACTGCAGCTGCCCCTTCGAGTGGGAGCCCGCTTGCAAACACGCTATCGCCGTACTCCTCGCCCACGCCGCCCAGCAACCGCTCAGTCATAAAGTCGTCCAAGGCGCCGCTGACAAGGCCATTGAGAAACGAGTCAAGCGCGGTCAAACTGAGGTCGCCGTCACTCACAAAGATGGCGATCGTTGGTTCGGCACCTGGGAAGCCCGCTCGACCTACCAGAACAACCCTCGACAAAATAGCTATCAAGTACAGATTCGCTCCATCTCAGAGCGCATCAACTACTGCAACTGCCCCGACCTCTCCGCCAACCTCCTTGGCACCTGCAAGCACATCGAAGCGGTCCTTCACACACTGAAGAAGAAGGCCCCAACAAAGTTCAAGAAATACTCCGATCTTGGGAAGGCCCTGACGCCCCGTCAATTCGCCTAAAAAGACCGATTAAACTCTCCGACGAGCTGCTCACCATTCTCGATCGTTACTTCGATACCTCTGGGGCCTTCAAAGAAGAGCTCCCAAGCGCTTTCTTCCAGCTTGAGCAGGAGGTCAAAGATCGCTTCGAAATCAACCTCGGTGAAGACGCCCGTGTCCACGCAACCCGCGTCGGCGAACGCGCTAACCGACAGAGCCGCGCCCAACATATTCAAGACGAGATAAGCTCCAAAGATGGCCAGATACCAGGGCTCTCCGGAACACTCTATTCCTACCAAATCGATGGCGTCGCCTTTCTCGCGTCTCGAAAGAGAGCGCTCTTAGCCGACGACATGGGCCTCGGCAAAACGCTCCAGGCCATCGCCGCGTGCCACTGGCTCATGAAGAATGAAAAAGTAAAGCGGGTCCTCGTTGTCTGCCCCGCCTCACTGAAGCAACAATGGAGCCGAGAAATTGAACGCTTCATTGGTATTAAATCCCAAATCATTCAGGGCAACGCCAAAGAACGCGCCGCCCAATACCAATGCCAAAACCCCTTTTCAATCATTAATTATGAACTCGTCGTCCGGGATAAAGCCACCATCACCCGCAGCCTCGCCCCCGATGTCCTCGTCATAGACGAAGCCCAAAGAATTCGTAATTGGCGCACTAAGACAGCCGAAGCCATTAAATCAGTGCACAGCCACTACGCCTTCGTCCTCACAGGGACTCCGCTCGAGAACCGCTTAGAAGACCTCTACAGCGTGATGCAAGTGGTCGATCACGAAGTCTTAGGGCCGCTTTGGCGCTACTTGATCGACTTTCATGTCACAGACGACCGGGGCCGCGTCCTCGGCTACCGGAACCTCTCAGAGCTACGCACCCGCCTCGGTCATCTTATGCTGCGCCGAGATCGCCGCCTCGTCAAAGACCAGCTCCCCGATCGAATTGAGCATCGCCGCGATGTTGAGCTGTCAAAGAAGCAGCGGCAATACCACGACCAGGCCGTCGCCTCGATTGGCATGTACGCCGACATCCGCCGCCGCCGAGCCCTCACTCCCGCCGAGCACAAGCGCCTGCTCGCCGCCATCCAAAACGCCCGCATGGCCTGCAACGCCGCAGGCCTGATCGACAAAGAGAGCCACGGCTCCCCCAAGCTCGACGAGCTAAAGCGGTTGCTTGAAGAGGTCTGCCTTGAGAGCGGACAGAAAGTCGTTGTCTTCTCCGAATGGGAACGCATGACAGCAATGGCAGAGAAAATCACCAAGAGCCTCGGGATCGACTGCGTTCGCCTCTACGGGCGGGTCCCCTCCAAAGACCGGGGCAAGCTCATTGAGAAATTCCAAAACAACCCCGCCGTCAAAGTCTTTATCTCTACGGATGCCGGAGGAGTCGGACTGAACTTGCAGGCGGGCTCGGTGCTGATCAACCTCGACGTTCCCTGGAACCCGGCTGTGCTCGCCCAGAGAATCGCACGAGTCCACCGCCTCGGGCAAAAAGCCACCGTTCAAATCATTCACCTCTACTCCATTGACTCTTATGAAGAACGCGTCGCGGCCGTCATGAATAAGAAGCGTGAGCTCTTCGAGAATGTCATCGATATTGACGCCGACAAAGATGTTGTCGGCATCTCCAAAAAAATGACCGACTCACTTCTCGATGACGTCTTAGAAATTGACAGTAAAAACGACCCAGAAACGACCCAAGAACCAATCACTGAATCGGTCCCGGAGGCCAAACCACAAAGGGCTGAGAACGACTCCCAGACGAGTATTGACATCACTGAAAGCGAGGACGACGAGCTATCACCTTACATTGAAAAGATTCAGCGCGGACTGGGCTCTCGCCTTCAACAAATACTCAGAGTCGGAGACAAGCTCATCGCCGTCGTCGACAGAATGGATCACCGCGCAGAAAAGCTCAGCAACTCGCCTCAAGACGGTGCCCTGTCCATTCTGGTCGTAGATCAAGCGACCGCTTCGACCCTCGATAAAATGGGAGAAGATAGTCCCTTCGGCGAAAAGGAAGAGCTCTTTGAGAAGGCGCCTCGTCGCTCTCCAAAGCGGCGACGAGCCCCGGCGCTCATCGCCGCCGCGAATCGTCAAATCAAAGCAGCGACAATGCTCATTGAGAGCGAGCGGAGCCAAGAATCACTGCACTTTATCGCGGAGGCTTTATTAATGTCTTGCGCCTATAAACTTGGCTACAGCAAAGCCCCCAAAGTTGAGCAGGGCGCCCTGTGGATTTACGATAAAGTGGCCAAGAACATTGACGACGAGAGCAAGTTACAAATTGCCAGAGCGCTGGCCTTATTGAGTGTGGAATCTATTCCAGACAAACTCATCGGAGAGCTTCTAGACGATGCGAAACAGTTTATTGATCGAGCCGAATCGGCGCCAAAACTATGTATGGCAAAGGCGAACGAAATCGATA